>JBKBVM010000006.1:4807-25679 GCA_046289555.1 bacterium | reverse complement strand
CGTGCTCGCCCGCCCCCTGAAGCAGCTCCAGCACGCGCCGGGCCGCAGCCTCCCCCTCAGGGCCGGGCAGGGGATGAGAGGCCTCGCAGACGTGGACGCGGCTGAGCGAGACCCCGTGGCCGTGCTTGGTGACCACCACCCCACCGTCCACCCGCTCGCCCAGCACCTCCTCCACCGCGAGGGCCATCTGCGCGGACGCCTTCCCGAAGCCCACCACCCACACGCGGGCGAACTCTGACAGGGCCAGGCGCAGGTCGCCCACGTCGAGGCGGTCACCGTCGCGCCGCAGGGCCCGCCGTACGGACTCTGCGGCGTCCGCCGCCCGCAGGCCGGCCCGAAAAATCTGGAGGGCGTGTTGCCTCAGCTGGCCCCCGTCTCGCACTACAGACGTTCCCAGGCGGCCACCAGCCTGGTTTTCTCCTCCTCGAAGACCGCGGCCTGACGTTCCACCACGAGTTCGGCAGCTGCTGTGTCCAGCTCTCGGGTCTGCTCCGCGAACGCCGCCACCCGCCCGAAGTACACGGGCACCAGAGCCGCCACCACCGCGTCCGGGTCCAGGTCGTCCCGGTGGAAGGCCACGGCGAAGTCGTACACCGCCCGCGCCCACCACCGGTCGGTCAGGTACCCTGCGGGGCCCAGCTCGGCTGCGCGATCCAGTTGCTCCCGCACGTCCGCGCCCAGGGCCCGGCTCCACACTCCGCTGTGCACCCGCTGACCTTCCCGGAACCGCTCCACCAGGGCAGAAACGGTGACGGGGACGGGCTCGGGCTCCGCTTCCACCAGGTCTCCCACCTCCGGCACCGGTTGGCTCCCCCTCACCTGCCGCCAACGCAAGGGGTACACGGCCAGCAGGGAGAACATCGTGCCGACGACCTGCTGGAACATGGGCCCGAGGCCCGCCGGATCCCGAGGGTCGTGCACCTTGACACCCAGCCGCGCCTGAACCACCCGGGACCCTTCACACACAGCCGTGGTGGTCATCCAGATGTCCACCCCGAACCGAGCCACGTCGCTCTCCCACACCGGCTTGGCCAGCAACCGGCCCGCCAGGGGCCCGGCGATGCCGAACTCCCCGCCGATGGGCTGCCGGACCCTGACCCCGTACAGCGCGCGAGTCATCGGGTAAGCCAGGTTGTTGGTGATGGTGCCGTCGTACTTGTGCCGCACGTACAGCGGGGCCACGTAGTCCGCCTGTCCGGCCAGCACCGGCTCCGCCAGGCGCTGCACCCACCAGGGTTCGATGGACCGCACATCCGCGTCCACCAGCACACAGCAGCGCGCGCCCGCCAGCTGCGCGGCCTCCAGCACCGCCCGGACGGCGCTCCCCTTTCCGCGGATGCCCTCGTAGCCCGTGCACACCACCCGCACCGGCTCGGGCACCCGTGCCGCCGCGGCAGCCTCAGGCGTGCCGTCCGCGGACCCACCGTCCGCGTTCACCACCACCGCCGCCAGCCCCGGGAAGTGGCGAGTGACGCCCTCGGCCACCGTCTGCACCACGTGGCCCACCGTGGCGGCGTTGTTGAAGCTGGGGATGCCCACCACTAGATCCGCCCGCCCCAGCCGTCGCAGCTCCTTACGGGCCTCTCCGGGCAGCGCGTGCACTACCGCCTCCCCACTAGCGACACCTCGGCACCCTGGTTCGGCCGTACCACCTGGACCTCCGCTGCAACCCCGTGCCGCTGCAGCGCCCCGGCCACCACGTCCCGGGCAAGGGGTGCCAGGTTGTTCACCTCGCTCACGTGCAGGAGGACGAAGCGCTGCGGCCGGCCCGCGTGCAGCCGGACCGCGGCGGCCGCCGCGCCGTCGTTGCTGAGGTGCCCGTACCGGCCCAGGATGCGGTTCTTCACGAACCACGGGTACGGGCTGACGCCCAGCATCCGCAGGTCGTAGTTGGCCTCCAGGAGCACCACGTCGCAGCCAAACGCCCGCTCCACGAGGGCCTCACCCACGTCCCCGAGGTCCGTGGCGACCACCACCCGCGTCCCAGCCGCCTCCAGGACGAAGGCCACGGGGTCCGCGGCGTCGTGGGGGACCGGAACCGCCTCGACCGTCCACGGGCCCACGCGGAAGGGCTGCAGGTTGGCGATCCGCTCGCAGGACACGCCCCCGCCCAGCCCGCACGCGCGCAGCGTCGCCTCGTTGGCCAGCACAGGCACACCCAGCGCCCGGGCGAGGGCGGCCGCCCCCCGCGCGTGGTCGTCGTGCTCGTGGGTCAGCAGGACCGCCGCCAGGGCATGGGAGGAGCAACCCGCCTGCACCATCCGCCGCAACAGGGCCTCCGCAGACAGCCCAACGTCTACCAGCACCGCGGTGCCTCCGGCCTCCAGCCACACCGCGTTGCCGGCGCTCCCCGAGGCTAGGATCACGACCCGCGGGTCCACCACGCCCCCATTGTAGGCACCCCGGTCCGGACCCAGGCGCCAGGTGATCCCCACGGCCTCCCTCACCCACGGACGGCCGACGAGCACAGCCGCTCCACCAGCGGTACCAGCCCTCCCCGGGCCACCCGTTCCCACCCGAACCGCTCCACCACCCGACGGCGCAGCCGGGTTGCCCGGTCCGCGGTCAGCTCCCGCGCGATGCGCCGAGCCACCGACTCCGGCGGTTCCTCCACGCCGAAAAAGTGGGCGAATTCTCCCGCCACCTCGGTGGCCGCAGCAATGCGGGTGCAGAACACGGGCACGCGCAGCAGCCCCGCCTCCGCCACCGGGAGCCCGAAGCCCTCCAGGACACTGGGGACCAGCACCGCGTCGCAGAGCAGGTACAGTTCGCCCACCGTGCGCGGCGAGCACCGGATCCCCCGCTCGGCCAGGAACACTACGTGGTCTTCCACCGCGAGCTCCCGACGCAGCCCCCGCAGTTCGTCCAGGTAGCCGGCGTTCGCCGCCGTGTGGGCTCCGAGGGGTCCGGTGACGACCACCAGGGGCTGCAGGCCCTGGTCCCGCAGGCACCCGGCCACGCGGACTGCCAGCTCCAGGTTCTTTCGCCGCGTGATCCGCACCGGGACCAGGAGGACCGGGTACCGATCCGCCCAGGGCAGCTCGTGGAGGATCCTGCGGGTCTGCGGGCCCACCAGCCTCAAGTTCTCCAGGGAAACCCCGGGCGGTATGACGTGGACCCGGGACTCCTCTAGGCCTAGGTGCCGCACCAGGGAGGAGCGTACGGCCTGGCTGATGGCCACGTACGTCACCTCCGGTCTGCCGCGGCGGAGGAGTTCCCGCAACGGCCCCTCCGGCACCCGGCCGACCTCGGCCGGGTTGTCCCAGGCCACGTCGTGCGTCCACGCGACCCACCGGCAGTCGACCCCGGAGTCGAGGAGCTGGTGCAGCGCGGCCAGCAGGGGCAGGTTTTTCGCGAGGGTGAACACGTTGTGGGCGAGGCACTCGCGCCCCTCCCCCCGCGGGGCTAGGTCGGAGGCAATGCGGTCCCGCACCCGCTCGAGGGGCCCTGTGTCGCCCCCCACGGCAGCTGCCTGCGCCCGCCGGACCTCCGGGTGACGGCCGTACAGGATGGGCAGGACCTCCACGTCCTGCCCCGCGCCCTTGCCCGTCACGATCCGGACCCGGTACCCGGCCCGCCTCAGCCACCGGGCCTGCTGGGCCACGACGGACTCCACGCCGCCCACCACGGGGGGCGCGGAGTAGTGGAGCAGCACGACTTCATCCGGCACAGGTGCCTACTTCGCCTAGGAGCGCCAGGGACCCTGGCGGCCAGGGACCTGGCGGGCCGTGGTAAAATACGCGTGAGCGGGCGGGTGTAGCTCAGGGGTAGAGCATCGGCTTCCCAAGCCGAGGGCCGCGGGTTCGAATCCCGTCGCCCGCTCCAGTAAGGCCCTTACCTAGGCGCGGCGTTCGCTCTTGCTCTCCCACCGGTCGGCTGCGTCACAGCGGCCACATCCGGTAGCAGCGGCCTCGGACCGCGCGGTCCGGGCCGGCTGGCGATATCGAGGGTGGCTGCGCGGTACCACCCTCCTGGCACCGCCGCCCCCGAACGTTTGCTCGTCACCTTGATTTCTCGCAATCCGCCCGTATGGTGATGGCGGCGCAGTCAGGATCAGGTACCATTACCCTACGCGGGGGGACTGGCGCGAGAGTGCAGCTAACAGGGCGTGGGAGGGGCCGGGCGCGGTCAGCCGGGTGGAGCCTGGGCATAAAGCAACACCGGAGGAAGCAGCGACGAGCGCCCGGCGGGACGGACGTGTCCCGGCCCGCCGGCTGCTTCAGTGACTGGAGGGCTGTCAACGGTGGTGGTCGGGGCACAGATCCGCTCTGAAGGTGGCTGGGGCCGCCTCCTCGCCGCGGTGATCGTCGGAGGCGCGGCGGGACCGGCGATGGACTTGGTCGCCTATCCCGCCCTCCTCCACTTCCGGGACTGGGAGATGGGCGGCATCCCGTTCATCATCGCCCAGTACTTCTATACGCCCGTGCTGGCAGGCCTCACCGCCGGTTTCCTCGCCCCACACCGGCCCTACGTGGCCGCGGTACTGGCGCAGGTGGTGGCGGCCGCCTGGGCGGCCGCGGCGTCGGCACTCGGCTGGTGGAAACCTCACCTGTGGGGCGTCTCCGGGATACCGCCTGGCGTCCCGCTCGCGCTTTGGGCCGCGTTCGTCGTCGACCCGCGGCCTGCTGGCCGCCATCCGGTACTCGGCTGGACGCAGGACCTCTCTTCCGTGCTGGCCTACCTGCACACCGTCTTCGCCACCCTGCCCGTCCCGCTGCGCTGGCTCCCCTCCCCCTTCGGCTCCCTGATCGGCTGGGCCGCCCCGGCGGTCTTCTTCCTACACGTTGCGCGGCGGAACCGACGGGCCCGCGGCCTCGCGGCCCGCACCTGACACGGGCACTATCCGGTAGCAGTGGTCCATGAGACCCACATGCAGCGTGGGCTTTCGGGACGCGGGTCGGCTTTTCAAGCCGACGGCCGCGGGTTCGAATCCCGTCGCCCGCTCCAACTCCCGACGGAGTCGAACCGGAAAGACTTGCGGGCTGTGGGCGGCAACCGGGGGTCGGTGCCTGACAACGGGTCAAGATGCCGACCCCCGGCGCCGGCGGGGTGCTACTGGAGCCGCTCCGCGAACTGCTTCGCAATGGCCTCCGCGAGGGCGTCCGCGATGGTGAGGATGTGCTTGCGCATGTCGTGCCACACCCGGGCTTCCCCGGCCCAGTCTCGCTTGCTGGCGGCCTCGATCTGCGCCACGTGGTGGGCCCAGTGACTGCCGAGCAGGTTCAGTACCGCACCCTGGGGCAGGTTCGGGTTCGCGCCGCTCAGCATAGCGTCGATCTCCCGGGCGTTCTTCACCGCCCGGTCGGAGGCGGCCTTTTTCGCGGCCGCACGGCCTGAGAGGGCCGCCTGCAGGTAGTCCTTTACCGCTCGGTTGTGGACGGTGAACAGCTCCGCGAACTTCTGGCCGGCGTCCTTCCCGTAGAAGGATCCTACCGCGTCCCCGATTGCCCGTGCATTGGCCAGCGTCTGACTCTCCGCCAACTCCGGGGCGGCATGGGCGCCCACGTAGAGTGGGGTGGTCCCCAGGTGGAGAGCCTCAACCGGCGGACGCGGGGGTCCAGTCCGGCGAGCTGTGCTGCGGGTCCGGATGGCAGCAGGCCGCAGCCGCACCGCGTATCATGGATCCGAGCTTAGGCCGGGAGGTCACAGGCCGTGGAGCTAGTGTCCGACCTTGCACAGCGACTGGGACCAGACCGCGTGTCCACGGTGGAGTCCGTCCTGGACAGCCACGGCCGGGACGAGGGCTACCCGGAGTCGCGTCGGCCGCTGGCGGTGGTCTTCGCCCACAGCGTGGAGGACGTCCGCGCGGTCCTGGGCGTGGCCCGGAAGTACCGGGTTCCGGTGATTCCCTACGGCGCGGGGAGCAGCCTCGAGGGAGCCCTGGTACCCCTGGGCCCTGCCATCAGCCTCGACCTGTCCCGCATGGACCGGATCCTGGAGGTGCGGCCGGAGGACTTCCTGGCCACCGTGGAGCCCGGGGTGACCCACGGCGCGTTGAACCGGGTGGTGCGCCACCACGGGCTGTTCTTCCCCGTGGACCCAGGCGCTGACGCCTCCCTGGGAGGCATGGCAGCCACCAACGCGTCCGGCACCACCACGGTGCGCTACGGCGGCATGCGGCACAACGTCCTGGGCCTCCAGGTGGTGCTGGCGAACGGCCAGGTGCTGGAGCTGGGCCGCCCGGTGCGCAAGACCAGCTCCGGATACGACCTGAAGGACCTTTTCATCGGCTCCGAGGGCACCCTGGGTGTCATCACGCGCCTGACGGTCCGCCTGCACCCGCTCCCCGCGCACGTGCACGCGGCCCGCGCCTTCTTCCCCTCCGTGGAGGCGGCGTCGGAGGCCGCCTACGAGATCATGGCCACAGGCCTGCCGGTGGCGCGCCTGGAGCTGGTGGACGACCTCAGCATGCGGGTGGTCAACGCCTTCCTGGATCGCCGGGACCCCGAACAGCCGGCGCTGTTCCTGGAGTTCCACTCGTCCACCCAGGAGGCCCTGCGGGCCGAGACGGAGGCGGTGCTGGGCGTCTGCAGAGACCACGGGGCCGGACTCGTGCAGGCCGCCCACACCCCCGAGGAGCGCAGCGCCGTGTGGGAGGCCCGCCACAAGGTGTACTGGGCAGCCACCCACGCGTACCCCGGGCACGCCTTCCTCACCACGGACGTGGCGGTGCCGCTGTCGCGGCTGCCCGAGCTCGTAGCCTTCGCCCACCAGCTCCTTCAGGAGATGGACCTCGTGGGTGGCATCGTGGGGCACGTGGGCGACGGCAACTTCCACGTGTTCGTGGCCACGCCGCCCGACCAGTACTCCCGCGCCGAGGGCTACAGCGAGCGTCTGGTGCACCGGGCCCTGGAGGTGGGCGGCACCGCCACCGGAGAGCACGGGGTGGGGCTGCGCAAGCGCAAGTTCCTGGCCGCCGAACACGGCCCCGCCCTGGAGTGGATGCGGCGGATCAAGGCACTCCTGGACCCCGAGGGGATCCTGAACCCCGGCAAGGGCCCCGCCTAGGGTCGGAGGTCCCGTGAGCCGCACAGACCCCATCATCCTCCTGCAGGGCGTGCACAAGTGGTTCGGGAGGCTCCACGTGCTCCGGGGGATCGACCTCGAGGTGTGGCCGGGGGAGGTGGTGGTGGTCTGCGGGCCGTCTGGGTCCGGGAAGTCCACCCTCATCCGCTGCATCAACCGGCTGGAACGGCACGACCGGGGGCGCATCGTGGTGGACGGGATCGAGCTCACCGACGACCTCCGCCACGTGGACGCGGTCCGCCGGGAGGTCGGCATGGTCTTCCAGCAGTTCAACCTGTTCCCGCACCTGACGGTGCTGCAGAACATCACCCTGGCCCCCGTACTGGTGCGCAAGTGGCCCCGCGAGCAGGCGGAGCGGGTGGCCCGGGAGCTGCTGGAACGCGTGGGGATCCCCGAGAAGGCAGACAGTTACCCGTCCCAGCTGTCGGGCGGGCAGCAGCAGCGTGTGGCCATCGCTCGGGCGCTGGCCATGCAGCCGAAGATCATGCTGTTCGACGAGCCCACCTCCGCCCTGGACCCGGAGATGATCCAGGAGGTGCTGGACGTGATGCGGGACCTGGCCCGCCGGGGGATGACCATGGTGGTGGTGACCCACGAGATGGGGTTTGCGCGGGAGGTGGCGGACCGCATCGTCTTCATGGACGAGGGCGCCGTGGTGGAGGTAGCGCCGCCCGAAACGTTCTTCACCCAGCCCCGCCACGAGCGCACCCGGGCCTTCCTGTCGAAGATCCTCCGCTAGGGACCCGCCTGTCGCGCCGGCTCCTACAGACCTTGAGGCTCAGACGTCCCGTCGTTGACCCTGGGCCCTGCCTCCGCCTGCGTGTACACCGCCGCCGCGAGGTGCGCGTCCAGCCACACCTCCTGCCCGCCACACCGCACCCGTAGGCCCCCGGGGGCCCGTTCCACCACCTCCACACGGACCCCCGGCCGCACCCCGCGCGCCTCCAGGGCCCGCAGGACCTCCGGGTCCTCGTCCTCCACCTCCCGGACCTCCACCCGCTCGCCCGGTGCGCGGTCCACCAGGCGCACCGGAGGTACCGCGCCTGCGACCTCGGGGGGGATCGGTGACCCGTGGGGGTCCCGTCGGGGATGGCCGAGGGCCTCGTCCAACCGGGCCGCCAGCTCCGTCGGGCTCAGGTGCTCGAGCCGCTCCGCCTCCGCGTGGACCTCCGCCCAGGACAGGCCCGCCTGTTCCACCAGGTAGCGCTCCCACAGGCGGTGGGAACGAACCAGCTCCACCGCCCTCGCCCGCCCGGCCTCGCTCAGGCTCACCCGTGACCCGTCCCAGCGCACCAGCCCCGCCTTCTCCAGCCTCCGCAGGAGCTGCCGGGCCCGGCGCGCCGGGAGGCCCACCCGCTCCGCCACCCGTTCCGGTGCCAGGCCGTCCGGGCCGAGCACGTAGGCCTGTTTGAGGAAGTCCTCCGCCACCCGTTCCTGCGCCAGGCGCCTGCGCCGCGTCCACTCCCACACCAGCCCCTCCCGGGGCCCCAGGAGCACCGCCGCGCAGAACAACAGGCTCGCCACGAGGACCATGGTGGCACCGGAGGCCACGTTCAGGTAGTAGGAGAGGTACAGGCCCGTGACGGTGGACACCACCCCGACCGCCACCGCCAGGCCGAGCATCCGCGACATCCGGTCCGTCAGGAGGAAGGCCACGCCACCGGGGGTGATCAGCATGGCCACCACCAGCACGATGCCGACGGTTTGCAGGGACGCCACGATCGTGAGCGACAGCAGGAGCATGAGGGTGTAGTGCAGTACGCCCGTGGGCAGCCCCATGGCCGCGGCGGCGACCGGGTCGAACGTCCACAGGACCAGCTCCTTGTACAGCAGCGACACCACGCCCAACACCACCGCGCCCGTGACCGCGGTCAGCACGAGGTCGGAGTCCGAAACCCCTAGCACGTTCCCGAACAGGATGTGGAACAGGTCCACCGCCTTGCTGCGGATGCGGCTCACCAGGACGAACCCCAGGGCAAACGCGCCCGTGAACACGATGCCCATGGCGGAGTCCTCCTTGATCCGGGTGTGCCGCTCCACCGCGGAGATCGCCAGCGCGGTCAGAATCCCCGTGGTCACCGCCCCCACGAAGAAGGGCAGGCCCAACAGGTACGCGAGGGCCACCCCGGGCAGCACCGCGTGCGAGATGGCGTCGCCCAACAGGGCCCACCGCTTGACCAGCAGGAAGCAACTGAGCACCGCGCAGATGCTGCCCACCAGCAGGGCGGCCGTCAGGGCCCGCTGCATGAACGTGTACTGCAGGGGCTCGACCACCAGCTCCCACAGGCTCATGGCCGGATCGCCATGCTCTGGTCCGCCACCTCCAGGAGGGTGAGCCGGCCCCCGTACGTGCGCTGCAGCAGCGCGGGCTGGAACACCTCCGCAGGCGGGCCGTAGGCCACCACGTGCTGGTTTAGCAAGAGCAGTCGGTCGAATGCGGTCTGGGCGCGGCTCAGGTCGTGGGTGGCCACCACCACCGTCCGCCCCTCCTCCCGCAACCGGTCCAGCAGGCCGTAGATGGCCTCCTCGGTGGCCGCGTCCACCCCCACGAAGGGCTCGTCCAGCAGGAGCAGCCGGGCTTCCTGGGCCAGAGCCCTGGCCAGGAAAACCCGCTGCTGCTGGCCCCCGGACAGCTGCCCGATCTGGCGGTGCGCCAGGGCTTCCATCCCCACCTGCCGCAGGCAGTCGCGCGCCACCCGCCGGTCCTCCGGCCGTGGCCGGCGTACCCAACCCACGTGGGGGAACCGTCCCATGAGGACCACTTCCTCCGCCACCACGGGGTAGTCCCAGTCCACTTCGCTGCGCTGCGGCACGTACGCCACCAGCTTGCGCGCCTCCCGGACGGGCCGGCCGAACAGCTCCACCCGCCCGGTGTCCGGCACCAAAAGCCCCACCAGGGCGCGCAGGAGGGTGGACTTGCCCGCGCCGTTGGGGCCGATGAGCCCCACCCGCAGCCCTTGCCCCACGACGACGCTCACGTTCCGGATGGCCGGCTTGCCCCGGTAGGACACCGTCAGGTTCTCCACCCGGATGGCGGGAACGTCCCTCACCGCAGCGCCTCCACGATGGCCCGGACGTTGTGCCGCATCATCCCCACGTAGGTGTCCGCGCCGCTGCCCGGAGGTCCCAGGGAGTCCCCGTACAGCTTCTGGCCGATGCGGACCCCCGCTTCCCGCGCTACCCGCTCCATCAGCTTGGGGTTGATGGTGGTCTCCACGAACACCGCGGGGACTCCCTCTGCGCGGATGCGGTCTACCAGGCGCGCGATCTCCTGCGCGGAGGGCTCGTCCTCGGTGCTGATCCCCCAGATGGTGCCCACCACCCGGAAGCCGTACCGCTGGCCGAAGTAGCGGAACGCGTCGTGGGTGGTGACCAGCTTGCGGCGGTGAGGAGGGATACGGGTGACCTGTTCCCGGATCCAGGCGTGCAGGGCGTCCAGCTCCCGCAACGCGCGGGCCGCGTTGGCCTCGTAGGTGGACGCGCCGGCTGGGTCGAAGGACCGGAGCGCGTCCCGCGCGTTCAGGACGTACCGCTTGGCGAACACGGGGTCCATCCACAGGTGCGGGTCGGGGTCTCCCCGGTACCGTCCCTCCGTCTGGACGGCGGGACGCAGACCGCGGGTCAGCTCCACCGACACCCGGCGGCCGCCGGCGTTCTCGATGAGCTCCTCCAGCCACTTCTCCAGCCCCAGCCCGTTGTAGAAGACGATCTGCGCTTCCGCCACCTTCTGCACGTCTCGGGGCACCGGCTCGTACGTGTGGGGGTCGCCGCCCACCGGGATCAGGCTGACCACCTCCACCCGGTCGCCCGCCACCTGCGAGACGAAGTCCGCGAGGATGTTGATGGTGGCCACCGCCTTGGGCCGGGTGGCCGAGGGAGCCGGGGCCGGCGCGCAGCCCGCCAGGACAAGGAGCAGGACCACGGTCGCCACGAGCGCCCCGGTACCCCTCACTCCCGCACCTCCCGGACGAACACACCCTCCGCGGCTTGGACCGGCAGCCGGTGGGTGGCTTCTGCGGTCTGCACGGTCACCGACCCGCCCGACCTCCGCAGCACCCGGAGCTGCGCGCCGGGCAGGAGGGCCAGGGACGCAAGACGCCGGAGCCGTTCCGGGTCGCTGTCGCTGACCCGTTCCACACGGAAGGTCTTTCCCGCCGCGGCCTCGGAAAGCCGGGGGTGCTGCTCTTCCTGCAGCTCCCCGGCCGGGCTGGGGATGGGGTCGCCGTGAGGGTCTGAGGTGGGATCGCCCAGCGCCCGCGCGATACGCTCTTCCAGGTCCTCCGACAGGGCGTGCTCCAACCGCTCCGCCTCCTCGTGGGCCTGCTCGATGGGCAGCCCCAACTTCACCGTCAGGTACAGCTCCAGCAGCCGGTGGTGTCGGATCACCTCCAGGGCCGCGCGCTGGCCGGCCGCGGTCAGGCGCACGCCGTGGTACGGCGTGTGCGTCACCAGCCCCTGCGCGCTCATCCGCTTCACCATCTTGGTCACAGAGGCGGGTGCCACCCGCAGGTGGGCCGCGATGGCGTTGGTCGCCACCGGCACACCCGACCGACCCAGCTTGTAGATCGCCTTCAGGTAGTCCTGTACGGCGGCCGAGGTCACGGTTTATCTCCGACTAAATTTACCTCGGCTAAAGACTAGCTTCTCCCGGGAGGCTCCGTCAACACCTCGTTTCGCCGGGCTCGCGGCTGCTGCACAATGGACCTGACAGCAAAGGACAGGGGGGTGCGTCATGGCGGACGTGGTGCGGCGCGTGGAGTACCAGTACGTGGTGGTGCCGGACCGGCCTGGCGAAGGGCTCCGGATACTGGCGGCCCTGCAGCGGGCCGGGGTGAACCTGCTGGCGTACCTCGGGTTCCCCGTGGAAGGCGGGCGCGCCCAGCTGGACCTGGTGGCAGAGGATCCCGACGCGCTCCGACGGGTAGCCGCGCAGGAGGGCTGGCAGCTCAGCGCGCCCAAGCAGGCGTTTTTGGTCCAGGGCGACGACCGGGTCGGGGCCGCCGCCGAGCACATCCGCAAGCTGAGCGAGGGGGGGATCAACATCACCGCGGCTGCGGCCACCACTGCGGGTGCGGGCCGCTACGGGATGATCCTCTGGGTAAAGGCCGAGGACTACGAGCGGGCAGCCCAGCTGCTGGGTGCCTAGAAGCCTGCCAGGTGGCGCGCGAACCAGTCCGCGGCCAGGTCGGCCACGCGGTCCAGGGCCCCTGGCTCTTCGAAAAGGTGGCCCGCGCCCGGGATCACCTCCAGGCGCTTCTCGCACGTCAGCACCCGGAAGGCTTCCCGATTGAGCTGCAGGACCGGCTCGTCCGCCCCCCCGACGATCAACAGGGTGGGCGCCCTGACCAGAGGCAGGACTTCCCGTGCCAGGTCGGGCCTGCCGCCGCGGGACACCACCGCGGCCACCCCTTCGGGATCTGCCGCCGCCGCCCGCAGGGCCGCGGCCGCGCCCGTACTGGCTCCGAAAAGGCCCACCCGGAGCCCCCGGAGGTCGTCGCGGTCGGCCGTCCAGGCAACCGCCCGCAGCAGCCGCTCCGCCAGCAGGGTGACGTCGAACCGGTACCGGCCGGTCCCCACGTCCTCCTGCTCCTCCTGGGCGGTGAGGAGGTCCAGCAGCAGGGTGGCCAGCCCCCGCTCCTGGAGCCTCCGCGCCACGAACCGGTTGCGGGGGCTGAAGCGGCTACTCCCGCTGCCGTGAGCGAACAGCACCAGCCCCTTCGCTCCCCGCGGGACCGAAAGGTCTCCGAACACCCCGTCCCCGTCCACGGGTACCCGCACCGCCTGCTCCTCCACGGGACGTTTCCCCTCCCCTGCTATCATGGACCCGGAGGGAGCAGGACGCCATGCCGGTCTACGAGTACGTCTGCACCGAGTGCGGGGACCGCTTCGAACGCCTGGTAGGGTACGCGGACGCCGACGGTGTCTTCTGCGAACGCTGTGGGTCCCGCGACGTCCGTCGTCTGGTCTCCCTGATCGCGGCTCCGCGGCCGGCCCGCTCGTCCGGAGGCTGCGGATGCGGGGGCACCTGTAGCTGCGGGGCCCACTAAGGCACGGTAGGAGGCCCGGGTCTGAGGGAGACGTGAAACCGGACCTGCGGCGGTATCTTGGCACACCCGTCCGGGTCGAAGTGGACCGGCCGCTCGGGAGCCGCCACCCGGCCGGGCACCCGATCTGGTACACGGTCAACTACGGCTTTGTCCCAGACACCCTGTCCGGCGACGGGTCACCCGTCGACGCGTACGTTCTAGGCGTCTACGAGCCGCTCCCCGCCTTCGAGGGCGTGGTGGTGGGCGTCGTCATCCGACACGACGACGATGAAGACAAGCTGGTCGTCGCGCCCGCAGGCAGGACGTTCTCTGCGGATGAGATCCGAGCCCTCGTGGAGTTCCAAGAGAGGTTTTTCGACAGCGAGATCGTCGTAGCGTCGACGCCCCCAGAAGAAGACGGCGCTGAAGCGATCTACCGGTAGGCCGCCAGAACCGGCTCCAGGTCCACCCCGGACAGCTCGTCCTCCCACATGGGGAGCCGCCGCTGGGGCCGCTTCGGCCGCGGGTTGCGGTACACCACGCCCAGGGGGATCTTGCCCCGGCGCGCGAACTCCCGCACCAACCTCCAGGCGGCGTCCCGGTCGGAGGGGTCGTGGTCCTCGGGCACGTATTCCACCCGCTCCCGGAACCAGTCGTAGGTGTTGAAGCGGTTGTAGGTGACGCAGGGGGAGAAGTCGTTGATGAACGCGAAGCCTGGGTGCTGGAGGGCCTCCACGATCATCCGCGCCGTGTGTTTGACGTCCCCGCTGAAGGACTGTGCCACGAAGGTGGCCTCGCTGGCCAGCGCCAGCAGGAGCGCGTCCACCATGGGCGGGTGCTCCTCGCGGCTGCCCCGTTCGTCGGGCTGCCCCAGGCCTGCGGTGGGCGAGTCCTGTCCCTTGGTAAGCCCGTACACCCCGTTGTTCATGACCAGCAGCACCATGTCAGGGTCCCGCCGGCACACGTGCACGAAGTTCTCCACCCCGATGGCGAAGGTGTCGCCGTCCCCGGCCAGGCAGATGACCTTTAGGTCCGGGTTCGCCATCTTCGCGCCCAGGCCGTAGGCGAGGGCGCCCCCGTGGGTCCCGTGGAACGCGTTGCCGTTCAGGTAGTTGCGGATCTGGCCCGAGCAACCGATCCCGCCCACCAGGAGCAGCTCGTGGGGCATGACCTCCAGTTCCGTCAGGGCCTGCTTGAGGGCTGCCAGCACCCCGAAGTCCCCGCAGCCCGGGCACCACTGGATGCGGTGCTTGGGGACCGCGTTCTCCTCCCAGAGCTTAATCCCCTTCGTGTTCATTGCGGCCCACCTCCACGGGGACGGGCTGGCTGTCGCCCCCGATCCGTACCACCGCGCCCTCCCGCTGCAGGGCCTGCAGCACCGCCTCCGCCACCTCGGTGGGGTAGAGGGGCACCCCGTTGTACTTGTTCACCCGACGGGTGGCGATCCGAAGCTCCCGCTGCAGCAGGTCTGCAAACTGACCGCTGAAGTTTTGCTCCACCACCACCACCGGGCCCGCGTCCGCGAACAGCGCCTCGAGCTTCCTGCGGTGCAACGGGAAGACGTGGGTGAAGTGCACCAGGGCCACCGGCACCCCGCGGCGGTGCAGGAGCAACCGCGCCTCCTCCAGCACGGGCCGCGTGTTCCCCCAACCGACCATGACGGGGTTGCCCCGCACGGAGCCGGACACCTGCGGCGGCTTCCAGTCCTCCCGGAGGTAGGTGTCCAGCTTCCGCATGCGCTTCTCCACCATGGCCGCCCGCTTGCGCGGGTCGATGGACACGAACCCGAACTCGTCGTGCTCCGCCCCGCTCGCCTTGAAGACCACACCCGGGGTGCCCGGCACGCTGCGCGGAGAGACGCCGGAGGGGGTGATCTCGAACCGCCGGTAGGGCTTCGTGCGGACGTCCTCCTCCCGCACGATCCCATGCCGGACCACCCGGGGCCGCCGGAACACCTCCTCCAGAACGGTCTTCTTGCCCTCCGAGAGGTTCAGGTCTGTCAGGAAGAACACCGGGCACTGGTACTTGTCGGAAAGCTCACACGCCTCCAGCATCAGGGTGTAGCACTCCTCCACGGTGCCCGGTGCCAGGACGATCCGCGGGAAGTCCCCGTGGCCGCCCCCGATCACCAGGTTCAGGTCGCCCTGTTCCGGACGTGTGGGCATGCCCGTGGAGGGCCCCGCCCGCTGCGCGTCCACTACGATCACGGGGGTTTCCGTAGCCCCGCTGACTCCGAACTCCTCCACCTTCAGCGAGATCCCCGGCCCGGAGCTGCCCACCATGGACCGCACCCCCGCCAGGGCGGCACCCAGAGCGGCCCGAATGCTCTCCCGTTCGTTCTGGCCCTGCAGGGCGCGCCCGCCGTACCGGGGCAGCCACTGCTCCATGAACTCGAGGATGCTGCTGGCTGGCGTGATGGGGTAGCCCGCGTAGAAGCGCACCCCACCCGCGATGGCGCCCAGCCCGAGACACTCGTTCCCGGAGATGTACACGGCCCGGTGCCGGCCCGGCCGCGGCTCCAGCCGCACGGGCAGCTCGTAGGCGTTCGCCTCCAGCACTCGCTCCACTTCCTGACGGCCTCGCCGCGCCGCCTCCAGGTTCAGCTCCACCACCTCACGACCCTTCCGCAGGAACCGCTCCTCCAGCAGCTGCCGCAGGTACGTCTCGTCGGAGTCGAACTGCAGCAGGCGGAACAGGGCCCCGGTCATCACCACGTTCTTCACGATCTCCCGCTTCAGCTCCGCCTGCGCGATCCTGCGCGCGGGGATGGGGAAGACCTGGATGCCCCGCGCCTCCAGGGCCCCGGTGGGGATCTCGCCAGTGGACGAGTCGTACACCAGGACCCCACCGTCCCGCAGCTTGCTGCCGTGCCGCAGCACCGTGTCGCGGTTGGGCTGCTCCGGGGCGTCCGGGTTGCTGTCGTAGTCCAGGGCTACCAGCACGTCCACCTCGGGATCCCCGTAGGACACCGGAGGTTCCTCGGTGACCAGCATGGGGTCGAACTGGTGCGCCCCGTAGATGGTGGACGCGTAGCCCTTTTCCATGGCTACCGCGAACAGCCCCGCGCGGGTGAAGATCTTCCCGAGGATGTCGGTGACGGTGGTCACGCCGTCGCGGAGCTGAACCCCCCCGACCAGGAGCTTCACGTGGTTCACGCGCACGGCCTCTCCCTCCGGACCCAGCCAGGTCCCGCCTCCGGGGCGGTCCCCGCACGCCCAACCTAGCACGCCCCGTGATCGCCTTCCAATCGATGCGCGCTATGCCACGGATAGCTGCCGTCTATGTCCGTGAGGTGAAGGCGCTCGCAGGAACCGGGGCGGGGATCTGCGAAGCCCGGAGCCGGGGGAGGGCGTGTACCGGTGGCTGGCGGCGATGGTGGCAACGGCGGTGGCGGTGGCCGCCGCCCACGGGGCGGCTCCGCCCACCGCCGCCGCGGTACGACACCTCATCGAGTCCTTCATCGGCGCCGGCACCGTCACCTCCGTCCAGCTGGACGCCTCGGGCCGAGAGGTGGATGTGCACGTGCGGATGGACGGTGTGCGGGCCCTGCCCTCGGACCGCGGGGACTGGGGGTGGTTCTTCCGGGACGTGTCGGAGATCGCCACCAGCCGGGTGTTCCAACCGCCCCTGGCGCACGAGGGGCTTCGCCGCCTGGTCCGCATCCGCCTCTGGTACCGCCTCGGGGGTCGGCTGGTGGCCCGTGCCGCCCGGGACCGCGGGCAGGCGCTGCCCACGGTGGTCCTGACCCCCTGAGGGTCGGCCCACCCGTGCTATCCTAGAGGCCGTAGGCCATGGGTCTTGCCGAAACGCGCTGCGTACCCTGCCGGGGAGGCGAGTCCCCGCTCACGGAGGCGGAGGTGGCTGAGCTTCGCCCCGAGGTCCCCGAGTGGACCGTGGTGGAGCGGGACGGGATCCCGCGTCTGGAGCGCACCTTCCCGTTCCCCAACTTCGCCGAGGCCCTGCGCTTCACCAACCGGGTGGGGGAGCTAGCGGAGGAGCAGGGACACCACCCGGCCCTGCTCACGGAGTGGGGCAGGGTCACCGTCAGCTGGTGGACCCACAAGATCCGGGGCCTGCACCGCAACGACTTCGTGATGGCGGCCAAGACCGACCGGGTGTACGAGGAGTTCCGGCGGGGGTAGCCCGTGGCGGACGAGCGGCGGCTCGCGTGGGTTCGTGTTCCGGACGAAGTTGAACTCCCGCAGGCGGTCCGGGAGCTAGCGCGGACCTCCGTGGAGAGGCTGGGGATCTTCCCGAACGTCTTCCGCATCTTCGGGGTCCGGCCCGAGCACTGCGTCCGCTGGTGGCAGTACTACGACTACCTGATGCGGGGCCCGTCGAACCTCACGAAGGTACAGCGGGAGATGATCGCGGTGGTGGTTTCCTCCCTCAACCGGTGCCACTACTGCTCCACCAGCCACGGAGCGGCCCTGCGGTTGCTGACCGAGGATCCCGTACTGGCCGACACCCTCGCCACCGACTACCGCCACGCTGCCCTGGACCGCAGGGACCGGGCGATGCTGGACTTCGCTGCCAAGCTCACCACGGAGCCGCACCGCATGACGGAGGCGGACGTCCAGGCCCTGCGGGAGGCCGGATGGGCTGACGAGGACATCTTCGATATCGCCCAGGTGGCTGCCATGTTCAACTTTACCAACCGCCTGGCGAACGCTCTGGGCTGGCACCCGAATCCGGAGTACCACCGGGTGGGCCGGTAACAGGGAACTCGCCCAGCTCCAGCTCCCACACCTCCTCCCACGGGTCGGCGGCGGAGCGCTGGAACCCCGCGCGGCGGTAGAGGGCCTGTGCCCGCCCGTTCCACGGCTCCACGGTGAGCCACACGTGGCGGACACCTCGGGCGCGTCCCAGTTCCAGCACTGCCTGCAACAGCCGGTTGCCGATCCCCGCGCCCTGGTAGTCCTGGTGCACGAAGATCGCCAGCTCATAGGATCCCGCCCGGTCAGGCACCAGCGCCGCGTGGCCCACCACCCGGGCCTCGCACCGGGCCACCACGTTCACCCCCTCCTCCGTGAGGACCTCGAGCCACTCCGCCAGCCGCAGGGGGTGCAGGGGCGGGATCCCCTGCGCCCGCTGGTCGGGGTCGAAGGCACGGTACATGGCCACGAGCAGGTCGCGCTCCTCCGGCCGGTACTCCCCCACCTGCACCGGCCGGCCCCTCCGGTCCCGGAAGGCTGCCGCCGACACGCTCAACTCACGGCTCCTTGGGGGAGCGGTACACCACCACGGGGCCGGGCGCGTTGGTGAGCAGCCATACCAGCCCGGCTCCGAGCACCACCTTGCGGGTGGCGGTCCGCCTCGGGGCCACCACCACCTCCGCTCCCTCCTCCCCGCCTGCCCGCCACACCTCCCACTCGGTGCGGCTTCCCGGTGGCGGGACGCGGACCTCCACGTCCACGCCCCACGCCGCGCCCATGGCCACCGCCCGATCCCGGTCCTGTGGCGACAGGCCGGGGTCGCACACCGCCACCAACCCCACCCGTCGGGCCCGGGCCAGCTGAAGGGCGTAGCCCAGGGCCTCCCAGCTCCACGGGCTGTTGTCCAGCCACACCACTGGCCTCACGGGCGACCCCTCAGGATCTCTAGGACCCGGCGCGCGACCCGGTCAGCGGTCTCCCGGTTCTGCGCCCGTACCACGGGCGGCGCGTCGGAGGAGGGATCCTCCCGCATCCGGCGCGGTAGATCCACCGGTGCCCACGGTCGCCACCGCTGGCGCCACCCCTCCGGTACCTCGTCGGGTACGTCCTGGTGCGAGACCACCCCGTAGACCAGGGTCCAGGCTCGCGGCACCGTCAGCCAGATGTCGTACCCCCCGCCACCCGTGGCCAGCCACCGGCCCTCGCACAGCTCGTGGCTCAGCTCGTGCATCCGCCGGGCGAAGTACTCCGCGGTGTACACGGTGCAGCCGAGGTCGGTGAGCGGGTCGCGGCGGTGTGTGTCGCACCCGTGCTGGGTCACCACCACGTCCGGACGGAACGCGCGGGCTACCGGGGGCACCACGCACTCGAAGCACTCCACCCACGAGGCGTCGTCCGTGAGAGGCAATAGCGGCACGTTCACGCTGAAACCGTACCCGCGCCCCTCGCCCAGCTCCTCGGGCTCCCCGGTGCCGGGGAACAGGTACCGTCCCGTCTCGTGCAGGGAGATGGTCAGGACCTCGTCCGTGTCGTAGAAGAGGGCCTGGGTCCCGTCGCCGTGGTGGGCGTCCGCGTCCACGTACAGCACCCGCCACCCGCGACGTCGGAAGAACTCGCAGGCCACCGCCACGTCGTTGTACACGCAGAAACCGCTGGCCTGGGCCCGCTGCGCGTGGTGGAGTCCCCCGGAGATGTGGAACGCGTGCAGGAACGCCCCGGACGCGATCCCCTCCGCGGCCACCAGGGCCCCTCCCACGATGGTGGCGGCGGCCTCGTGCATGCCCCGGAACGGCGGGTTGTCCCCTGGCCCGAACCCGTACAGGCGGCTCAACAGGGGGTGGTCCGGCCGCTCGCTGAGGGCGCGGACGGCAGCCACATACTCCGCGCTGTGCACCCAGCCCAGCTCTTCGTCCGACGCCACGCGGGGCGGCACCACGCCGTGGCGTTCCAGCAGCCCCAGCTCCCGCATGAGGTCGGTGGCGAGCTCCAGGCGCGTGGAGTTCAGGGGGTGTCCGCCGCCGAAGTCGTAGCGACGGCACTCGGGGCCGTACACCAGGGGGCACATCATCCGATGTTGCTTTCTCCCTGCGCGGTGGCCTTCCTTGCCGGCCCGTTGACAAAGCCGGGGGGCTGGCCGATGATGGGCCTGTCCCGCGTTGCGCGGGCAGAACGGCACGGAGGCGTAGGATGCCCAGGGGAACCGTGAAGTGGTTCAGCCCGGAGAAGGGGTACGGGTTCATCACCCCCGACGACGGCAGCAAGGACGTGTTCGTACACTACACCGCCATCGTGGGGGAGGGGTACCGGAACCTCCAGGAAGGCCAGAAGGTGGAGTTCGAGGTCACGCAGGGTCAGAAGGGCCCCCAGGCCTCCAACGTCCGCGTCATCGGCTAACCCACCCGGCTTCGAGCTCGGACCGGCGCCGCCCGCGCGGCCATGCCGCCTCCCGGGGGGCACCTCCGTTAGCGTGCGCCCCGCCGGGCGATGACCTGGAGCCAGTTGCGGGGCACCGCGGCCAGGGCCAGCTCCTGAAACGCCTGCCGGACGCCCAGCTTGAGGGCCTCGCACGCCTCTTGGAGCGGCACACCGGGTAGGGCGCCCTCGATGAACAGGGAGAACTCGCTGATGTCTTCCAGGCTCTGGCAGGACAGCTCCTGCCGCTGCAGGTGGACGCGTACGTCCCCGAACCCGTTCGCCCGCAGGAGCTCCTCGTACTCCTCCGGAGTCAGCCAGCGCATGGCGGTGGCCTTCACGCCCCGGGCGACCTCCAGGCCGCGTTCCTTCAGGTGCCGGACCGCCCGCAGCATCCACAGCTTGTAGAACCGTAGCGTCTCCGGGGGGTAGGCGCCCTCGAAGAAGGTGGTGTTGAAGCCGAACGCGCCACCCGGGCGCAGGACGGCCAGGGCTTCCCGCACCACCTGAACCTTGTCCTGCACGAGGTGGATGGCGTTGCAGAACAGCACCACGTCCGCGGCGGGTACCAGCTGGCTGAGCCGCTCCGCGGTGCCCTCCAGGAATCGGACCACCGCGGACCGGACGCGCTGGCGCGCGGTGTCCAGCGCGGAGGGCGAAGGGTCGATGGCGTAGACCACCGCGCCGGCCTCCGGGTCCACGTGCTCCAGGATGAGCTGCGTGACGGCGCCTGGCCCGCAGCCCAAGTCCACC
>JBKBVM010000006.1:0-4797 GCA_046289555.1 bacterium | reverse complement strand
TCGAACCCGAACGTGCGCTCGCCCCCTGCCTGCCTCATCGTCAGGGGATGTTCGAGGGCCAACCCAACGGTTCCTGTGAGCGGCAACGCCCCGGTGGATAAAAAAGTTGGGGCCAGGCTCGCCTGCGGGCGCGCTATCCTGGTAGACGCAGGAGACGGCTGGCATGCCAAGGGTGGTGGACGGCCTCCACCGGGCCCTGCTGGTCCCCACCGTGCAGAAGCTGGTGGAGGTCAGCCGGCAGGCCCGAGACGTCTTCCGCCGCGGCCTCACCCGAGAGGCCGCCGCGGAGGTAGCCCGTGGGCGCGGACGCCGTGGCCCTAGTGGGCCGAGCTCAGGTCCTGGCCTTCGTGGGCGCAGGCGAGGACCACCACGTACCGGGCCAGCCCGTCACCACGGAGTTCACCAAACGCGTCCTCCGCACTGGCCAGGTGCAGGTGGCGCACACCCGAGAGGAGATCGGCTGCCCGGAGCCGCGCTGCCCGCTCACGGCGGCCCTGGTGGTCCCCCTGCGGGTCCGCGGGATGGTCCCGGCGGCCCTCAAGTTCTACCGCACCGACGGCCGCCCCTTCGCGCAGGAGGTGGTGGAGGGGGCAGCCCTGGTGGGTGACCTGCTGGGCGCCCAGCTGGAGCTGGCCCTCTTGGACGCGGAGGTGGAGCGGCTTACCCGCGAAGAGCTGCGGGCCCTGCGGGCGGAGATCTCCCCGCACTTCGTGTTCAACACCCTCCACTCGGTGGCTGCGGTGGTGGGCCGGGATCCCGAGCGGGCCCGCAGGCTGCTCACCGACTTCGCAGAGTTCTTGCGGCACGCCCTCCGCTCCCACGGGGAGTTCTGCACCCTGGAGGAAGAGCTGTGGTACGTGGAGCAGTACCTAGCCATCGAGCGGGCCCGCCTGGGCCCGCGCCTGCGGGCGCAGGTAGACGTGCCCGGGGACCTGCTGGGCGAGCTGGTCCCCGTCCTGACCGTGCAGCCGCTGGTGGAAAACGCCGTGGTACACGGGGTGGAGCCGAAGACGGGCTCCGGGACGGTCCGGGTCCAGGCTGGCGTACGCGGGGACGACCTAGTCCTGGTGGTAGAGGACGACGGGGTGGGCATCCCGGAAGGCCGCTTGCAAGTGGTCACCGAGCGGGGGGTCGGGTCCGGGTTGGGGATCGGGCTGTTCAACGTGCAGCGGAGGCTGCGGGCCATCTACGGGGAGGCAGCGGGCCTGAGGGTGGAGAGCGAGGAGGGCCGCGGCACCCGGGTGACCGTATGGCTGCCGCGGCGTGTGGAGGGAAGGCTGTGACGCGCCGCCTGCGGCTGCTGGTGGCCGACGACGACCCGGAAGCCCGCCGGTACCTGGAAGAGCTGCTCCGGGAAGAGGGACAGGAGGACGTGGAGTCCGTGGACTCCGGGGAGGCGGCCCTGGAACGCCTGCGCCAGGGGCCCGTGGACGCGCTGTTCCTCGACATCCGGATGCCCGGGCTTTCCGGCCTGGACCTCCTCCGGAGCCTGGCCGCCTTACCCCGCAAGCCCCGCGTCGTGCTGGTCTCGGGGTTCGAGGACCACGCTCTGGAGGCCTTCGAGGCCGCGGCCTTTGACTACCTGCTCAAGCCCGTGGACCGCACCCGCTTGCGGAAGACCCTGGAACGGCTCCTGCAGGAGGAGCCGACCCAGGCCTCGCGCGTGGCGGTGCCGACTGCCGACCACGTGGTGCTCGTAGACCCCTCCGACATCCTCTACGTGCAGGCGCAGGGCGACACCTGCCGGGTCGTCACACGGAACGGGACGGTGGAGGCCAGCTGCAACGTGGGCCAACTGCAACGTCGGCTGCCCTCTGCCCAGTTCGTCCGGGTACACCGCAGCTACGTGGTGAACCTGGATTGCGTCCGGGAGGTCCACCCCTACTTCTCCGGGACGCTGCTGCTCAAGCTGGACGACGACCGCGGAACTGAGATCCCCGTGAGCCGGTCCGCCGCCCGAACCCTCCGCCTGCTGCTGCACCTTTAGGACCACGGACTGATCAACAACGTTTATCTGAGGCGCTTGCGAGGCAGCCCGCTCATCACCGTTTTTGAACCATTCACCCCCCGCTCGGGGGAGTTGGTCGCCGGGCCGTGGAGGGTCTCCGGGCCGGGCGCGCACAGTAGAGGCGAGGTGACTGCCATGGCGACGTGTTGGTGTGGTAGGACGGTGCGCTGGTTCGAGGCGTGGACCTGCCAGAGCTGTGGCGCGCCCTGCTGCCCGAGCTGCGCCTACACCCCTGAGGGGACCGCGTACTGCGCGGCGTGCGCGGCGCTCGGGGAGCTGGAAGCGGAGCTGGCGGCCCTGCCCGAAGCGTCCTAGCCGTCCCCTTTTCCCGGCCGACAACGAGTCCCAGATTCAGGAGGGCGAGATGGAGAGTGCCCTGGAGCGGGAGGTGCGCGAGCTGGAACACCGCTGGCAGACGGAGCCCCGCTGGAGGGGAGTCCGCCGTCTGTACTCTGCCCGAGACGTGGTGCGCCTGCGCGGCTCCGTGCGCGTGGAGTACAGCCTGGCCCGTCGGGGCGCCGAGCGGCTGTGGAGGGCGCTGCACGAGGAGCCGTTCGTGGCGGCCCTAGGCGCCCTGTCCGGGATGCAGGCGGTACAGATGGTTCGGGCGGGGCTGCAGGCCATTTACTTGAGCGGGTGGCAGGTGGCTGCGGACAGCAACCTCGCGGAGACCACCTACCCGGACCTCGGGCTTTACCCGTGGACCAGCGGACCTGCCTTGGTCCGCAGGATCAACAACGCCCTCCGCCGGGCAGACCAGATCGAGTGGGCTGAGGGCCGCGTGCACCGCGACTGGCTCGTTCCCATCGTGGCTGACGCGGAGGCAGGATTCGGCGGCCCCCTCAGCGCCTTCGAGGTGACCCGCGCCTTCATCGAGGCGGGCGCCGCTGCGGTGCACTTCGAGGACCAGCTCGCTTCCGAAAAGAAGTGCGGGCACCTGGGCGGCAAGGTCCTGGTCCCCACCTCCCAGTTCGTCCGGGTCCTGCAGGCAGCCCGGCTGGCCGCGGACGTCTGCGACGTGCCCACGGTGCTGGTGGCCCGGACCGACGCCCGGGACGCCCGCCTGCTCACCAGCGACGCGGACCCCTACGACGCGCCCTTCCTCACCGGCGAGCGCACCCCTGAGGGCTACCACGTGGTCCGGTCGGGGCTGGAAGCCGCCATCCACCGCGCTCTGGCGTACGCACCGTACGCGGACCTTTTGTGGTTTGAGACCTCCCGGCCGGACCTGGAGGAGGCCGCGCGTTTCGCGGAGGCGATCCACGCCCGCTTCCCGGGCAAGCTGCTGGCCTACAACTGTTCCCCCAGCTTCCACTGGCGCCGTCACCTGGACCCGCAGTCCATCGCGGGCTTCCAGCGGGAGCTGGCGGCCCTGGGCTACCGGTTCCAGTTCGTCACCCTGGCAGGCTTCCACGCGCTCTGCGCCTCCGCCTTCCAGCTAGCCCACGACTACGCGCGGCGGGGGATGGCCGCCTACGTGGAGCTTCAGGAGCGGGAGTTCCAACTGGAGCAGGACGGGTACACCGCCACCCGGCACCAGAGGGAGGCGGGCACCGGGTACTTCGACACGGTGCTTCAGGCCCTGGGGGTCAGCTCCACCGTGGCCCTTGCGGGCTCCACGGAGACCGAACAGTTCACGCCGGCAGGTCAGCTCCAGGCCGCGGGGAGCCCGTAGACCCACCGGATTCCGAGGCGTCTAGACCACGGGGGGACGCAGGAGACGGTCCCGGGCCTGGGCTGCGGCCCGGGAGACCTCCGCCTGGGGCAGCTCCGCCAGCTGGCTGCAGATCTCTGCCGCCTGCAGGAGGATACGCTGCAGATCTCCCTCGGCCACGTCCAGCTCCCGGCAGAGGACGGGGAATTCTCCTCCGGCACTCCACGCCTGAGCCGCCCACGCCCGGCGGTCCGCGCTGGAGGGCAGCACCCTCCGCAAGGCCCGGTCCCACTGCGGGCGGAACTCGTCTACTAGGCCCTCCGGCGGCAGCCCCTCCTGGGTCTCCATCTCCGCCAGCGCCGCCACCAGGCGGGCCAGCACGTCCAGACCGGCCTCCTGGCCGAGCCGGGGAGCCCGCTCCGTGCTCAGGGCCGCGGCGTAGCCGCACAGCCGGTGTGGGTCCGTGGGCAGCAGGCCCCTGCGGACCAGCTCCGCCAGCACCAGGCACCTGGGGTGCCGCAGCCGCGCCGCCCAGTTGCCTTCCACGGTGGGCCGGTAGGTGGCGTCCAGGTAGCCCAGGCGCTGGAGGACGCGCGCGCGGGCGCGGAACACGTCCTGCAGTTCGCCCTCGAGCCGCAGCAACTCCCGGCGCAGCCGGGACCGCTGCTGCTCCAGCCGGCGCAGGGCGTCCAGGGACTCCACACATCGCCCCTCCACGGGGCACGTGCGGCAGGGCCAAGCGGCCAGGTCCGCCGCGTGAACTTCCGGACGCTCCAGCATGCGCTCGTACCGGACCCGCGTGTACAGCCGGTCCCCGCAGGGCCGGTCCACCAGAGGGTCCGGTGGGATCGACTCCAGGCGCCGGCGCAAGTTCTCCACCTGGCGCCTCCGCTGGTAAGCGGCCAGCGAACGGCCCAGCTCTGCCACCGCGGCCTCCATGGGCCTCGTCCGCAGTAGGTTCAACACCAGCGGGTAGGTGGGGGCGAACGCGGACCGGATGGGTTCGGGGCTTGAGCCCATCAGGGCCTCCGCCTGCGCGAGTTCGTCCGGGTCCAGAGCCGGCAGGACCACGAAGCCGACCGTGTCCTTGCCCCGGCGGCCGGCCCGTCCCGTCATCTGGTGGAACTCGGTGGCC
>JBKBVM010000069.1:0-8128 GCA_046289555.1 bacterium | reverse complement strand
AGGTTCCCTGGAGTCTCCGGTGGCCTTTCTGGTTCTTCGTAGCCAGCGCCCTCTGGCAGTTCGTGGGCTCCGGGATCCTGGGGCTGCTCATCAACCTCCCCGTGGTGAACTACTACGAGCACGGGACCTTCCTCACCGTCGCCCACGGCCACGCGTCCTTTCTGGGGGCGTTCGGGTTCCTGGCCATCGGGATGGGCCTGTACGCGGTTCGGCACGCCCATCCGCAAGCTTGGAGCGACCGCAAGGTTGCCGCAGCCTTCTGGGCGCTCAATCTGGGACTCGCCTTGATGGTGTTCCTGAGTGTGACGCCGGTTGGGGTCCTGCAACTCACCGAGGCGGTCCGGGTGGACTACGCCGCAGCCCGCAGCCTGGAGTTCTACCAGCGGCCGGTGGTACTCTTGCTGAACAGGCTGCGCCTCCCGGGTGACGTCCTGATCATCTTCGGGGCCACCCTGCTGGCCCTGGAGGTGGTGCCCAAGGCCGTCCGGGCTGCGCTGCCCCGTGGAGGGCAGCCACCCGAGTAAGCACGCCGTTACGGGCCAGCCCCGCCCCGGAGCTCGCGCCCCTCGGAGCAGAACCCCGGCCGCCGGGACGGCCGGCCCTCCAGCGACCCACCCCACGAGAAGGGCTCCGGGCAACCCGCACAGCGACGCCGCCTGGCCACGTCGGTTAGCATGGGTGGGGAGGGATGGGCTATGGGCAAGCTCGAGCTGCCGCCCCGGGCGCTCACCTACGAGGAGTTCCTCGCGTGGTGCGACGAGGACACGCGGGCCGAGTGGGTGTACGGGGAGGTGGTCGTGCTGAGCCCTGCGTCGAGGAGACACCAGGACCTCGCGGACTTCCTCACGGCGGTCCTGCGCGCTTACGTCGAGGCCCACCGTCTGGGGCTGGTTCTAAGCGCACCGTTCCAGATGAAGACGGGGCCGGACCTGCCTGGCCGGGAACCTGACCTCCTGTTCGTGGCTGCAGAAAACCTGGGGCGGCTCCGGGACCGCTACCTAGATGGCCCCGCGGACCTGGTGGTGGAGGTGGTCTCCGCCGAGAGTCGGCTGCGCGACCGAGGGGAAAAGCTGGCGGAGTACGAGGCGGGAGGCGTGCGGGAGTACTGGATCCTGGACCCCGACTGGCAGCGGGCGGACTTCTTCGTACTGGGACCCGACGGTCGGTACGACCGCCGCCGGCCAGGTCCGGACGGGGTGTACCGGTCCGAAGCGATCCGGGGACTCTGGCTACGGGTGGAGGAGCTGTGGCGGGATCCCCTCCCACCCGTCCTGCAGGTGCTCCGGGATCTGGGTCTGATCTAGCGGTTCACCGTCGCGGCGCGGGCCGGCCCGTCTCGGATGAAGCGGACGTTGCCGCGTTGGCGAGACTGGCGATCCTCGGCGCCTCCACGAACCCAGCTGCCGAGTACCGCAGGACCGGGGAGGGGAAAAAGCCGGCTGGTTCAGTCCACGCCGCACGCCCCGGCCCCCAGTTGTTTCCGGACGCCGTACGGAAGAACGCAGCACAGGTGGTCAGGGCTGCGCCCCGCAGCGCAGGACCCGGGGTAAGGGTGCAGAACCTACGCAGGGGGTGTCACACCGTGGACCCACGGACGGAGCTGGCCTGGCTCGCGGACCGACTGGTCCGCACGTACCGGGAAGGCAACTGGGCCGGACGGAGCCTGGCACAGGCCCTGGAGGGGGTCAGCCCCCTCGAGGCCCACTGGAGGCCGGTCACAGGCCAGCGCACCATTGCGGAGCTGGCGTCCCACGCTGCCTACTGGTGCTGGTGGACCGCCCACCACCTGCAACCCGACCGCTTCCCCCACCCTGGCCAGGACTGGCCGGAGGTAACACCCACCCTCGAGGCCTGGGAGAAGATCCGGGGCGACGTGGAACAGGCGCACCTGGAGTGTGCCGAAGCGATCCGCAACGCGGACCCCGCCATCCTGGACACGCCCGCACCCGAGGACTCCGGTACCTGGAGGGAAGCCCTGGTGGACCTCGCCACCCACACCTCCTACCACGCGGCACAGATCTTCGTGCTCCGGCGGTGGTACGCGACGCAAGACATCGCCCTGTAACTCTGCTGGGCCCTCTCCACGCGGGCGCGCTGCTATCCCACCGTCCGCCGGCCGCGCACCTCGTCCAGGTACACCCGCACGATGTCGCTGGCGCTCACGATCCCCACCACCTGGCCGCCCCGCACGATGGGGACCCGCCGCACCATCTCGTCCAACATCAGCTGCGCGAGCTCCTCCACGGGCGTGTCCTCCATCGCCACCACGGGGTCCGGTGTCATGATGTCGCGGACCGTGCCGCCCGCCTTCCCCACCAGGTCCACCAGGCTCACCATCCCCACCAGCATCCCGTTCGGGTCCACCACGGGTGCGCCGTGGATCCGGTAGCGCACCAGCAGGTCGGCGGCCTCCTGCACGTCCATGTCCGGCGTCAGCACGATCACGTCCTTGCTCATGATGTCCCGCGCTTCCACCGTCCTCCCTCCCTTCGCGGACCCCTCGGGTCCGTCCGGGACCAGCATACTTCGCGTCACCGCCCCGACCCATCCAGCCGGGGCCCGATCCCGACTTCCGGCCGCGGCCCGATGGTGCGAGGGGCGCTTCTCCCGTAGCCTGACGGTGGAAGGGGAGGAAGCCATGGTGGGCGTCCAGGAGCGAGTTGCGGGCCGGTTGCGGGTCCGCGACGTGATGACCAGCCCCGCGGTCACCGTGAAGGAGAACACTCCTGTAAAAGAGGTAGCGGAAGTGCTGCTCCGCCACCGGATCAGCGGCGTGCCGGTGGTCTCGGAGTCCGGGGAGCTGGTGGGCATCCTGACCGAAGCGGACCTCCTGTACAAGGAGCTGCCCGAGGAAAATGGCGGCTGGCGGTTCCGGCCCGACCCGCAGGGGTTGCGGAAGAAAGAGGGCGTGGTGGCCAGGGACCTGATGACCTGGCCGGTGATCACCGTGGAGGAGGACACGCCCGTCCGGGAGGCCGCGCGGCTCATGGGCCGACACCGGGTGAACCGGCTGCCGGTGGTGCGCGCCGGGCAGGTGGTGGGCATCGTCAGCCGGGCGGACGTGATCAAGGCCCTGGCCCGACAGGACTCGGAGCTGGAGCGCGCGGTGCGCGGGGTGCTCCTCCGGGAGCTGTGGATCGACCCCGCCACCGTGCAGGTGCGGGTGGAGGGTGGGGTCGTGTACCTCGAGGGCACCGTGGACCGCTGGTCCGACAAGGAGCTGGTGGAGCGCTGGGTGGCGGGGATCGACGGCGTGCTGGCGGTTCGCAGCCAGCTGGCGTACCGGTTCGACGACCGCCGCCCGGCGGGGACTGTCGAGCCGTTCTCCTGGGTCCGCTGACCACGGTCAGTGGGTGGACTCCTCAAGTAGCCGGGTGTATGCTGGGAGCACCACGCAACCTACGGCTCGCGGGAAGGTGCCATGGCTGAAGGACGGGTAGCTGACCAGCGGCGCCACCGCAGCGTGGTTCGCCAGCTGTCCACGGACGGCAGGGTGGATCCCCGGTCCGTGGAGGTGGAGGTCCGGGACGGCATTGCAATTCTGACCGGCACCGTGCAAAGCGCGGTGGCCAAGCACGCGGCTCAGGAGGCTGCGCACCGGGTGCCCGGGGTGCGGGGCGTGGTGAACCACGTCCAGCTGCCGGGCTCCGGAACCGGGCCCGACTCCGACGTGGACCTCTGCGTGGCGGTGCGGCGCGCCCTGCAGCGGGCGGTGCGGGAGCACCGGCAGGTGCGGACCAGCGTGGAGCGGGGCTGGGTCACGCTGTGCGGTTGCGTGGCCACCGTGGAGGAGAGGGAGCGAGCGGAGCAGGCGGTGGAGCAGGTACCCGGGGTCCGCGGGGTCACCAACGGCATCCACGTGGGCCGGGCGTCCCGTTGCCTCGAGACCTCACGGCGCTGACGGTCCATCCGCCGGCAAGCCGGGCTCGCACAGGGTACACACCGCCACGGGCGAGGTGCCTGCAGCTTCTAGAATGGCCGTGCGGCTGCCCTCCCGGAACACGGTGATCCCCTTGCACCCCATCTCCCATGCGGAACGGTAGACGGCCTCCACCACCTCCGGCCCCGCGGAGGCCGGGAGGTTCACGGTGGACGAGATGCTCTGGTCCACGTACTGCTGCGCCGCGGCCTGCAGCCGTACGCGGCTCAGCGGGTCGACCTGATGGGCAGTCGGCCAGTCCGGGTCTTCCCTGCCCGTCCGCCCTCGGTACAGGGCCAGCAGCGGGTGTTCCGCCCACACGCGCCGTCCGCCCACCAGACGGGTGTAGCGCAGCCCGAAAATGGGTTCGATGCCGCTGGACGCCCCGGCCAGCAGAGAGATCGTGCCGGTAGGCGCGATGGCCAGCAGCGCGGCGTTGCGTAACCCCCACCGTCGGATGGCGCGGCGGAGCTCCGCGGGCAAACGTTGGATAAAGGGACTGCGCTCGTGCTTCGTGGCGTCGAAAACCGGAAACGTGCCCTTCTCTTTCGCCAGCTCCACGCTCGCCGCGTACGCGCTGTCCCGCACCCGCCGGAAGCACTGTTCCACCCACCGCACCGATTCCTCCGACCCGTAGACCACACCCAGCATGGCCAGCGCGTCCGCCAGCCCCATCACCCCAAGGCCCACGCGGCGGCTGCGTTCCGAAGCCTCGCGCTGCGCCCGCAGGGGGTGTCGGGGAGCCCCCACCGTCACCACGTCGTCCAGGAACCGCACCGCGAGCTGCACCGCCTCCTCCAGGGCGGACCAGTCCATCCGGGCGCTGGGGCCGAAGGGTTCCCGGACGAACGTCCCTAGGTTCACGCTGCCCAGGTTGCAGGCCCCATAGGGCTCCATGGGGACTTCCCCACACACGTTCACGCCCTCCACCTCCAGGCCCCCGTACTGGGCGGTGGACTCCCGAACCACCGTGTCCCAGAACAGCAGCCCGGGTTCCGCGCTGGCCCACGCCGCCTCTACGACGGCCTCCCATATCCGCCGGGCCGGCACGCGGCGCTCCACGAGCTCCCGGGGCGTCCGGAACCACAGCCGAAGGTCCGCGTCCGCGTCCAGGACCGAAAAGAACTCGTCCGGAACCCGCAGGGAGACGTTGGCGTGCTGGACTCGGATCCGTTGGGGATCGGACTTCGCACGCACGAACTCCAGCACGTCCGGGTGGTCCACCCGCAGGGTCATCATGAGGGCACCCCGCCGCCCTTCCACAGAGCCCATCACGCCCGTCAGCGCGCTGAACACCTCCATGAAGCTCACCGGGCCGCTGGCCACCAGGCCGGCGCTGGCCGTGGCCGCCCCCCGGGGCCGCAGCACGTCCACGTTGGTGCCCACACCGCCCCCCGCAGCGTAGGTGCGCGCCGCCTCTACCATCCAGCGCGTGATCCCCGCAACGGAGTCTTCCCGGATGGGGACGTAGTAACAGTTGAACAGGGTCACGCGCCTGGGGTTGCCTGCCCCGAACAGGATCCGGCCGCCTGGCACGAACCGGAACCCGGCCAGCAGCTCGCGGAAGCAAGCCCGCCACGTGGGCCGGTCTCCTTCCGCGCGGGCCACGAAGCCCGCCACCCGGTCCCACATCTGCTCCGGTGTGAACTCCCGCAGGCGGCCCTGCAGGTCCCGCAGGGCGTACCTCCGCAGGAACACCTCGGCCCGCAGGCCGTCGCCGCCGAACCAGTCCTGCGCCCGCTGGAGGGCCTGATCTTCCCTCTCGGTCAGCTGCCGTCCCGTGGCCGCACCCCGTCCGGCGCGGGTTTTTACGGACCGCCCACGGTGAGGTGAAAGGTAGCCTCCACCGCCCCGCCGTCCCACCGGCCCCTCACCCGCACCCTCCACAAGCCGTCCATGGAGAAATTGTGGCTCGCCTCGTAGGTCCCCTCCGAGGTCCTCCGAAAACGCACCGGGTCGGGCTCGTGGGACATCTCCGGCATGTCCGCCTGCGCTTGCAGGCCAAGCAGGTCCACAGGCCGGCCTGACCGGTCCTGAACGCGCAGGACGAGTTGTGCGGGCCGGAGAGCCTTGAGGCCTCGAGGGCTCCACTCAAGGGTGGCGACCCACCCGTCCCCCTCCACCTTCGCAGACGCCCGCTGCCCGCAGGCGACCAGGAGCAGGGCGGCAGCGAGCCACAACCACCTCAAGGCCCGGTCGCCCTCCGGAACCGCAACAGCCCGACCGCGAGGCCCCCTGCCGCCCACAGAAGGAGGACCCCGCACAGGGCCAGCGCCGCTCCCACGGATCCCAAGCGGTCTGTGGCGACCAGCCCCACCGGGCCGAGGAGCTCCGGAGACCGGGTGACCACCAACAGGCCCGCTATCCGGAACGCGGAGACCGGGTTTGCCGACGCCAGGGCCAGGAGGACCGCGGGCGGGAGCCGCAGGGCCACCGCGCTGGCCAGGACCCCCAGGTCCGTGAGGACGGTGAGGGCCAGCCACGCCAGCAGCGCCGCTCCCAGGGCGCGGCCCCGGCTGGGGGAAGCAGCGGAGATGGCAAGCCCTACCGACACGGAGGCCAGCGCCAGCAGCGTGGACAGGGCCACCAGCCACAGGAAGCTTCCTAGCCGTTCCGTGCCGGCACCCGCCGCCAGCACCAGGCCTGCGGCACCGTAACCGACCCAGGTGGCGCTCACCGCAGCTCCGGCCAAGCCCAGGTAGCGGCTCACGTACAGCGCGGAACGATCCGTAGGCTGTGCCAGCAAGAAGTCCAAGGCGCCACTCTCCCGGTCCCCGGCGATCCACAGGCTGCCCAGTACCAACCCCATCAACGGCACGAACAGCATCGAGAGGTGCACGAGGGCTGCCGCCGCCCGGTCGAAGGACGACAGCCCTACCACCCGCAGGCCGGAAAGCGCCAAAGCCGCGGCTCCCAGGGTCATGACGCCAAACGCGGCTGCGAGCGCCCACAGCCAGCGATCCCGCAGGGCGGCCCGCGCGTCCCACCGCGCCAGGACGGCCCACGCGCTCACCCCAGCACCTCCCGCAGCAGGTCCTCCACCGGCGGCTCGTGCACCTCCACCGGTCGGCCCTCCAGGGCGCCGAGGACCTCCCGCAGCCGGTGGTCCGGCACCTGAAGATGCACCGCGCCATTGCGCCGTGCCAGGACCCGTACGTCCTCTGGCAGCGCCCGCGGCTCCGGCGGCGGCACCACCACCTCCAGCCAGTGCAGCGCCCGCAACTGGTCCACCATCAGGTCCCGTACCAGGCGCCCCCCGTCCAGCACCACCACCCGGTCCACCAGCCGGTCCAGGCCCCGGAGCTGGTGGCTGGCGACCACCACCGTCTTCCCCGCAGCGGCCCGCAGCCACCGCACCAGCCAGGCCTCGCCCTCGCGGTCCAGGTAGCTGGTGGGCTCGTCCAGTACCAGGACCGGAGGGTCGCCCACCTGTGCCACTGCGACCCCGAGCCGGCGCAGCATGCCGCCGGACAGTTCCCGCACGGGTTTGCGCGCGTGTTCTGTCAGGCCTGCCTCCCGCAGAAGCGGTGCAGGGTCGGGTAGTGTCCCCCGCAGTTCCTGCGCCAGCGCCAGCACCTCTGCCGCGGTCAGGTGCTGGGGGAAGCTCAGCAGCTGCGGGACGTAGCCGATGCGTCCCCGGGCCTCCACGGGCTGGAGGCGGGCGTCCAGGCCGTCCACCTCCACGCCGCCCTCGTACGGCACCAGGCCCACCAGGGTCCGCAGCAGCGTGGTCTTGCCCGCGCCGTTCGGGCCGACCAGGGCCACCCGCTGCCCGGACGGCACCTCCAGGGACACCTGGTCCAGCACCACGCGGCCCCGGTACCGCACGGTGACGCCACGCCAGACGATCACAACCTCACCTCCCACGCCCTCCGCCGCCCCGCGAGCCAGATCCCCGTCACCCCCAGGGCGGCCACCGCGGCCGAGGCTGCCCCGAACGCCCCGGACCGCTCCGTGTGAAAGAACTCGACCGGGACGCGGGCCTGGACGAGGGGGTATTGGTCCTCCACCACCACCTGCGGCGGAAACAGAGGGATCGCCTGCGCTGCCCGCTCCAGGGCGGCCACCGCAGCGCTGCCGTGGAGCACGCGAGAGGCCGGCACGGTGTCGGTGACCGACTCGAACCACCGACGGAGCCGGTAAGGGTAGTCACCCACCCCGTCCCCGTCCAGGTCCAGGTCCACGGTGCCGCGTCGGAGGGGGAGGACG
>JBKBVM010000068.1:0-8187 GCA_046289555.1 bacterium | reverse complement strand
CGCGATCCTGTCCGGTCCTGTGAACCCCACCCCCGCCCCTGCAGCCCGAACCCGCCCGGCCGACCCGCAGGCCGCCCCGCCCCGGACAGGACGCTAGCGCCCCGCTGCGCCCTCCACCGCCGTGCCCGCGGGGCCCGCACGGAACTGTGCGAGCACGATCCCGACCAGGATCAGCCCGGCCCCTGTCCACTGCGACGGGCTCAGGCTTTCGCCGAGCCACCACCGCGCCAGCAGCAGGATGTGCACCGCGAAGGACCCGGCGCAGGCCACCAGCAAAAGCTCCGGGCCTCCCAGGCCGGTCGGGCCGCCGGTCAGGAGCGCGAGACCGACTGTACCCGCCAGGACCCCCGCCCACTCCCAGGGGCTGGGGCGCCGACCCCACAGCGTTCCCAGCAGGGGCACGAGCACCACGAACAGCCCCGTGAGGAACGCGGCGTCCGTGGCTCCTGAGCCCTGAAGGCCCAGGGTCTGCAGCGCGTACCCGGCGGTGAGGGCCGAACCGACCCCCACGCTGCGAGCCCAGTCTTCCCGCGGCGCCCGCGCCAGCTGCCGCCAGGCCACGGGCAGCAGGAGGCTGGACGCCACCGCGAAGCGGACCGCCAGATACCAGAAGGGCGGTAGGACCTCCAGGATGCGCTTCGCCAGTGGGAAGGTGGTGCCCCATACCACCGCCACCGCCAGCAGCGCCAGGTCGGCCAACGCTCTTCGTAGGGCCGTCGACACGCCACCAGGATACCGCTCGGGCCGCCGAGTACAGTACCACCGTGCGGTTCGGCGCCCACGTGTCGATCCGGGGCAGGATCTACGAGGCCGCAGACCGGGCGGCCCGCCTGGGCTGCGAGTGCCTGCAGATCTTCGTGGGCAGCCCCCGCAGCTGGCGGGAAGTCCACTACCCACCGGGGGACCTCGCCGAGTTGCGGCGGCGGTGTCGGAGGTTCGGGCTCCGGCCTCTGGTGGCGCACGCGGCGTACCTCGTCAACCTGGCCGCCGACGGCGAGCTGTTCGAGCGGTCGGTGCGCCACCTGGCTCACGCCCTGCGGATCGTGGAGGAATCCGGAGGGCTGGGCGTGGTCACCCACCTGGGAAGCCGCCGCGGGCTGCCGCTGGCGCGCGCGGTGCGGCGGGTGGCCCGGGCGGTGGGGCTCGCGCTGGGTGGTTCGCAGCGCGCCTGGATCTTGCTGGAGGGCAGCGCCGGTCGTACCCTGGGAGCGACCTTTGAGGAGCTCCGCATGGTCCTGGACGCCCTGCACGGACATCCCCGGGTGGGGGTCTGCCTGGACACGGCCCACCTGTTCGCCGCGGGGTGGGACCTCCGCACCGCGGAGGGCGTGGACGCTACGCTGGCGGCATTCCAGGAACGGGTCGGGCTAGCCCGGCTGAAGCTGGTGCACCTGAACGACTCCCGCTCGGACCTCGCCAGCGGCGTCGACCGCCACGAGAACATCGGTGAGGGCCGCATCGGTCTAGAAGGGTTCCGGGCCTGGGTCCACCACCCCAGCCTGAAACACCTGAGCGGCGTGATCGAGACCCCGGGGTTCGACCGCATGGGACCGGACCGGGCGAACCTGCAGCGGTTGAAGCGCCTGCGGGAGGGAGGGCCGCCACGGTGAGTCCGATCCGCTGCGCGTACCACCCCGACCGCGACGCCCTGCAGTACTGCAACCGGTGCGGGAAGCCCATCTGCAACGACTGCGTGGTGCGCGGCGCGGGCGGCAACCTGTGCCGGCCCTGTGCCGAGGGGCTGCGCCGCCCCGGGCGGCCGCGCTCCGCCCAGGCGTGGCTGTGGGTCGCCGCGGGGCTCGCCCTGCTGCTCCTGTGGTTGCTGCCCCGCCTGCTGCGCTGAGCGGCGCAACTAGGTCCGGCCCACCGCGGGCTCCCCGGCGTCGAACCGCAGGAAGGCGGCTTCCAGGGCCAGGCGCGGGTTGACGTTCCGCCGGATGGCCCAGCGGGCTTCCTCCAGGGCGTCCAGCCTGCGGCGCAGGGCACGCCGGTCCAACGTCTGCGACAGTTCCTCCACCTGCTCCTGGCGGTCCACGTTCACCAGCAGGGAGGGGTCCCCGGTCTCCTTCCACACCAGCAGGTCCCGGTACCACAGGGCGGCCACCTCCAGCCTTTCCAGCAGCCTCGAGCGGTCCTGGGCGAGGAACTCGCACGCCTGCAGGGCCGCCAGGAGTCCCTCCCGCTCGGCCCGCACCAGGCTGTCGATCACCGCGTCCCGGTCCCGTAGCGCCTCGGGGTCCCTGGACCAAGCCGCGGCGCGGGCGGCGCGCCCCGCCGAAAGGGCAGCCAGCACCCGCGCACGGGCGGGGTCCACCCCGAACTGCACCCGGAGGGCGTGCTCGATCTGGCTGATGGGCACCAGGTTGAACCGCACCAACTGGCAGCGGGACACCACCGTGGGCAGCAGGGCCTGCGCGGACTCCACCACCAGTACCAGCACCACCCGATCGGGCGGTTCCTCCAACAGCTTCAGGAGGCTGTTCTGAGCTTCTGCCAGCATGGCGTCCGCGGGACAGAAGACAAACACCTTCCACCGTCCCTCGTGGGGGCCGTACGCGGCCTCCCGCCACACCTCCCGGACCTGGTCGATGCCGATGGTGGTCTTGCCCTCCAGGGGGCGCACCCACCGCACGTCCGGGTGCACGTCGGCTGCGACCTTGCGGCAGGGCTCACAGACCCCGCAGCTGTCCTCCTGGTAGCGCTCGCACTGGAGCGCCTGCGCGAAGGCCGCGGCGGTCTCCGACCGCCCGGTGCCCGCGGGCCCCGCGAACAGGTAGGCGTGGTGGACACGCCCGCTCCGCAGGGCCGACCGCAACAGCCCGATGGCGTGGTGTTGGTCCAGAACGTCCGCGAACCGCACCCCGTCCCCCTACACGCGCTCCACCCGATCCACGCCCAGCACGAACACCACCGCGCCGCCCACCTGGACCTTCACGGGGTACGCGGCGTAGGCGTCCACAGGTTCCGCCACCGGCGGGATCGGGCTCATCAGCTGCTCCCGGACCTGGCAGGTCCGCCGCACCACCTCCAGGACCCGTTCCACGTCCAGGTCCTCCACTCCGATGAGGATTGTGGCGTTGCCGCTCCGGAGGAAGCCGCCCGTGGAGGCCAGCAGGGTGGATTGGAATCCCGACTCCGTGAGCGCGTCCATCAGCCTTCCGGAGTCCTTCTCCTGCACGATGGCCAGCACCAGCTTCATCCGCTCACCCGCTCCACCAGCGGCCGCACCGCCTCCCACACCCCCTCCGCTACCCGGTCGGGGTCCTCCTCCGCCCGGACCACACGGATGCGCGGGTCTTCGCGGCTCAGGCACAGATACCCTTCTCGCACCCGACGGTGGAAGTCCAGCCCTTCCCGCTCGATCCGGTCGCGGCTAGACACACCCTTCTCTGTGTCCCGCTCCAGACCCACTTCTGCGGGCAGGTCCAGCAGGACCACCACGTCCGGAACCACCCCCCCGGTGGCCAGCTCGTTCACCTGCCAGACCACCTCCGGGCCCAGGCCGCGGCCGTACCCCTGGTACGCCACGGAGGCGTACACGCAGCGGTCGGACAGCACCACCGCACCCCGGTCCAGGGCCGGGCGTACCACCTCCCGTACCAACTGGGCCCGGGCGGCGGCGAACAGCAGCGTCTCCGCCTCCGGTGTCATGGCGACGTTCGCGGGATCCGCCAGGAGGGACCGGACCTGCTCGCCCAGCGCGGTCCCACCGGGTTCCCGGACTTCCACCACCTCCAAACCCATCTGTCGGAGGCGGGCGGCCAGCCGCCGGAGCTGGGTGGTCTTCCCGGAGCCCTCCGGTCCCTCCAGGGCGATATAAAGCCCCCTCACCGGGTCCCGTCCCCTACCGCGGGTAGATGACCACCCGCCGGAAGGGCTCCTCGCCCTTGCTCTCGGAGGACAGCCCGTACCGCTGGACCAGCTGGTGCTGGAGCCTACGGATGTAGGCGTTCTGCGGGGACAGCTCCACAGGCTGGGCCTCCTCCAGCACCTCCCGGATGGCGTCCTCCACCTCCCTCAGGGCCGCCTCCTGGTCATCCAGGTAGTCCCCCACGTCGAACAGGGACCGCAGGAACGCCTCCAGCTGTGTCACGGTGTTGCTTCGGACCACGTGCAGCGGCATGCCGCGCAGCTGTGCGTCCCTCAGCCGCTTGGGCTGGCGCTTCTCCTGGGACTTCACGGTCACCACGAGGTCCGCTTCCTCCAGGTGATCCACCACGTAGGCGGGAACCCGCAGCTCCCGGATGGCGCGCTCCAGCCGGTTGCGGCTCACCGCATACGGGTAGATGCGCAGAACCTTGCGGCCCGGCCGCTCCCCGGAATCCGGAGGCTGGGCGGCGAACGGTCCCTGGGGTGCGAAGGTGTCCACCCGCACCTGCGAGGGCTGGATCTCCACCCCGCCCTCCGTGGTCCGGACCCGGACTTCCGGCCTGGGGGGAATGCCCCGCAGGAACCGGTCCACCACCTCCGCCACGTTGTGGTGGACCGCCAGCTTGTCCTTCTCCTGGATCTCGATCACCACATCGAAGGTAGGCGGTGCCTTGCGCTCCAGCACCGTCTTCTGGGTCCCCCGGCGGCGAGCCTCCTCGTCGGACAGGGTCACCGCCTGGATCCCACCCACCAGGTCGCACAGGGTGGGGTTCTGCAGCAGGTTGTCCAGGGTGTTGCCGTGCGCGGTGGCGATCAGCTGCACTCCCCGCTCCGCGATGGTCCGCGCGGCAAGGGCCTCCGCCTCGGTACCGATCTCGTCGATCACGATCACCTCAGGCATGTGGTTCTCCACCGCCTCGATCATCACCGCGTGCTGGAGGGACGGCTCGGGCACCTGCATCCGCCGTGCGCGTCCGATGCCCGGGTGGGGGATGTCGCCGTCCCCCGCGATCTCGTTGGAGGTGTCCACCACCACCACCCGCTTGCCCAGCTCATCCGCCAGGACCCGCGCCGCCTCCCGCAGCAACGTGGTCTTGCCCACTCCCGGCCGGCCCAGCAGCAGGATGGACTCCCCCGCCTCGATGACGTCCCGTACGATGTCCACGGTGCCGTACACCGCGCGCCCCACCCTGCACGTGAGGCCCACGATCTCCCCCATCCGGTTGCGGATGGCCGAGATGCGGTGCAGGGTCCGCTCGATCCCGGCCCGGTTGTCCTTGCCGAACCGCCCCACCCGCTGCGCCACGTACGCGAGATCCTCGCGGGTCACCTCCCGCACCGGCAGGACCTGGGTGCCGTCCGTGAAGCGGGCCTCCGGGACCCGGCCCAGGTCCATCACCACCTCCAGGAGCGTGTCGCGCCGGTCCAGGCGCTCTACCGACTCCCGGATGTGGGGCGGTAACACCGCCAGCAGCGCCTCCAGGTCGTCCGTGATGCTGATCTGCCGGGTAGCCAAAGCCCTCACCCGTTCGGGCGGCGACTCCGCCCCCGTCCGCTGCCAGGGATGCCCGTACGTGCGCAACGTCGCCAACGCTGGTCCCCTCCTCTGTAAAAAACGACGGGAGGGGCTTGCGCCCTCCCGTCGGCCGCTCCGCGAAACCTCGGTCTCCGGACCGCCACGTCGGTCGCCTCCATTCTACCTGCCCTGCCCCCGCCCCCGCCACGCCCTACGAGACCGCCTGCAGGACGAAGCACTTCAAGTAGCGGGTCTCCGGCATGGCGGCCAAGGCCGGGTGGTCCCGCGCCTGGGACCGGTGCTCCACCAGCCGCAGGCGCCGACCCGCGTCCTGGGCCGCGTCTAGAACCACGCCCCACAGGGCCGCGTCGTCCACGTGGTAGGAGCACGAGCACGTCACCAGGAAGCCGCCGGGCCGCAGTAGCTTGAGGGCCCACAGGTTGATGTCCCGGTAGCCCGACAGCGCCCGGGAGACCGCCTCCTTTCGGCGTGCGAACGCGGGTGGGTCCACCACGACCCAGTCAAAGGACCGCCCCTCCCGGGTGAGTGCCCGCAGCTCGTCGAAGGCGTTGGCCACCCGGTACTCGCAGCGATCCCCCACGCCGTTCAGCCCGGCGTTCTCCCGGGCCAGCCGGACCGCCTCCTCGCTGGCCTCGATGCCCAGCACGGACCGGGCACCCGCCAGGGCCGCATGCACCCCGAAGGCACCCGTGTAGCTGAACACCTCCAGCGCCTCCGCCCCGCGGGCCAGACCAGCCACGCTCAACCGGTTCTCCCGCTGGTCGCAGAACCACCCCGTCTTCTGCCCCCCTTGCACGTCCACCACGAACCGGGCGGATCCCTCCTGCACCACCTGACGCAGCTCCGCCTCACCCCGGACGAACCCTTGGTGCCGGGGCAGGCCCTCCAGCTCCCGCGCGTGGGGGTCGTTGCGCAGGTACACGGCCCGGCAGCCCGTGAGGGACACCAGGAGGTCTGCCAGCAGCTCCTTGCGCACGTCCATGCCCACGGCCAGGGTCTGCATCACCAGCAGGTCGTTGTAGCGATCCACCACCAAGCCCGGGAGTAGGTCCCCCTCCCCGTACACGAGTCGGTACGCCGTGGTCCCGGAGACCACCCGCTCCCGCAGCCGAAGCGCCTCCCGTAGCCGGCGCTCGAAGAACGCCTCGTCCACCGGCTCCTCCCGGTCCGTGAGCAGGCGCACCCGGATGGCGGACTGCGGGCTGAAAAACCCCCGGCCCAGGAACTCGTTGCGCCACGACCTTACGTCCACCACCTCGCCGGGTGCCGGGTCGCCGCGGACCTCCTCCACCTCGCCCGCGTACACCCACAGGTGACCGGCGCGCAGCCGGCGGTCTCGGCCGCGCCGCAGCACCACCATGGGAGTGCGCGCGGCCATCCTGCTCAGAACAGGGTCATCTGGGCGCCCTCGGCCGTGGCTGCCGGTGCCTGTTTCGGGCTGTCCTCGAACAGGTGGATCCGCCCGAACTCCCCGTCGTACCCCGGCTCGATGGACACCCTCCCCTCCCTCATCCGGCGGATCCCCTCCACCACCCTGGGGTGGGTGGCCCGCTCCAGCTCGTCCAGCGGCACGTCCTCCAGGACCCGCAGTTCGTCCCCGAACCGGGCCACCAGCTTCAGGTACTCGTCGCGGACCCGTGCGGTACCCGCGCCCTGGCCCATGGCCTCCGCCAGGATCTCGTCTAGGGGGATCAGGTTTCGGTAGCCGGGCCGGCCGGGAGGCCGGACCCCTTCTTCTCGGTCGGCTAGGGACTCCACTCGGTGCAGGACCCCCACCGTCACCGGCCGGCCGCAGCGCGGGCAGCGTCCCCCGTGCTGCCGGGTCACGCGGGGCGGCCAGCGGATCCCGCAGGCCCGGTGCCCGTCGTAGTGGTACTTGCCCTCCTCCGGGAAGAACTCGATGGTGTAGGCGACGCGGCCGGTCCGCAGCGCGTCCACGATGGCCGAGTAGGACCGGTCACAGTCCAGGACGGTCGCCTCCCTTCCCAGCTTGGACGGGGAGTGGGCGTCGCTGAACGACACCAGGGTGACGCGGTCCAGGAAGCTACACCGCCAGTTCATGGGCGGGTCGCTGCTGAGCCCGGTTTCGATGGCCCGGATGTGGGGCAGCTGGTCGCCGAAGCAGCTTTCCAGGTCGTCAAAGCCCGACTGGGATCCGAACACGGAGAACCACGGGGTCCACGCGTGGGCGGGGATCACCAGACAGTCCGGCGAGAGCTCCATCACGTACTCCACCAGCTTGGCGCAGGACACCGTCAGGGTCGGGCGGCCATCCGCCACCAGGTTGCCGAAGCGCCCCAGGACCGCCGCGATCCGCTCGCACACCTCGAAGGACGGGCTCAGCAGGATGCTGTGGACCTTCCGCAGCCGGCCGTCGTGGCTGTACACGTTGCTGACCTCCGAGGTGAGCAAAAACCGGGTCTCCCCGTAGCGGTACAGGCCGGGTTCTGCGGGCTCCAGCTTGGCCCGGAGCTCCCGCAGCCACACCGGGTGGGTGAAGTCACCCGTGCCCACCACGTGGATGCCCTTCCGCCGCGCCCACACGCTGATGTTCTCCACGTCCATGTCACGGCTGGTGGCGCGGCTGTACCGGGAGTGCAGGTGCAGGTCACACACCAGCCTCATGCGCGGCCTCCTCGGGCCGGGCGCAGCAACCACTCCCGCACCCGGGCGTAGGTGACCGGCAGGGCGGAGGCCAGCCCGTAGCCGGGGAACCGGGCCTGCAGCTCCGCGGTCACCTCCGCCTCCCCCTTCCCCGCGGCCAGCCCCTGCCGGACCAC
>JBKBVM010000067.1:0-8217 GCA_046289555.1 bacterium | reverse complement strand
CAGCCACGGTGCGGGCGCCACAGCCGGCCCTGCGCAATCCGGGCGCCGCCCTGGACCTGGCGTGGGTGGCGTCGGTGCGCGTGACCCGTGCTGCGGCCGAGCGGCGCGCGCACACGCAGCCGGCGAGCCGCACCGTCAAGGGTCCGTGGCAGGTGGGCTGGCTGCTGCGGGCCGTGCGCTGTCTGGACCTCACCACCCTCAGCGGCGACGACACCCCGGGCAACGTGCGGCGGCTGGCTGCCAAGGCCCGCCAGCCCGTCCGTCCCGACGTCCTGGAGGGCTACGGGCTGGATCCGGAGCAAGTGCGCGTGGCTGCGGTCTGTGTGTACCCCAAGCTGGTCCCCGTCGCGCGCGAAGCGCTGGCCGGCTCAGGAGTACGGGTAGCGTCCGTGGCCGCGGGGTTCCCTGCGGCTCAGACGCCCCTGCGCACCCGTCTTTTGGAGGTAGAGGAGGCGGTGGCGGCGGGCGCGGACGAGGTCGACGTGGTGGTCTCCCGCGCCCACGTCATCCGAGGCGACTGGCAGGCGCTCTACGACGAGGTCCGGGCGCTCCGCGAGGCCGCGGGCGGGGCGCAGCTCAAGACCATCCTGGGGACCGGGGAGCTGCCGACCCTGCGCCACGTGGCCCAGGCGGCGCTGGTGTGCATGATGGCGGGCGCGGACTTCGTCAAGACCAGCACCGGCAAGGAGGCCCAGAACGCCACCCTGCCGGTGGGCCTGGTCATGGTCCGCCAGGTCCGGGACTACCACGACCGCACCGGCTTCCGGGTCGGCTTCAAGCCCGCGGGGGGCATCCGCACCGCCCGGCAGGCGTTGGAGTGGCTGGTGCTGGTGCGGGAGGAACTGGGCGAGGAGTGGGCCCGGCCGGAGACCTTCCGGCTGGGCGCCAGCGGCCTGCTGACGGACATCGAGCGGCAGCTGAGCTACCACCTCACGGGCCGCTACTCCGCGGCCCACCACCACCCCATGCCGTGAGCGCCCAGGTCCGCGAGGCCTTTGAGACCCTGGCGTACGGTCCGGCGCCCGAGGACCCGAAGCCCGCCCTGCGCTGGCTGGACGGGCGGGGACGGCGCTTCCGCCTGTTTATCGGCAACCAGTGGGTGGAGCCCTCGAGCGGCCAGTACCTGGAGACCCGGAACCCCGCCACGGGGGAGCTGCTGGCCCGGGTGCCGCAGGCCGGGCCGGAGGACGTGGAGCAAGCCGTGCGGGCCGCGCGGGAGGCTCTGCCCGGCTGGAGCCAGACTCCCGGCCACGTGCGGGCCCGCTACCTGTACGCCATCGCCCGCCAGGTGCAGAAGCACGCGCGATTGCTGGCCGTGCTGGAGACCCTGGACAACGGCAAGCCGATCCGGGAAAGCCGCGACATCGACGTCCCCCTGGTGGCGCGGCACTTCTACCACCACGCGGGGTGGGCCCAGCTGCGGGACCGCGAGTTTGCCGGCCATGAGCCCGTGGGTGTGGTGGGGCAGATCATCCCGTGGAACTTCCCCCTGCTCATGGCCGCGTGGAAGCTGGCGCCTGCCCTGGCGGCCGGCTGCACCGTGGTCCTCAAGCCTGCGGAGCACACCCCCCTCACCGCCCTGGCCCTGTGCGAGATCCTCCTCGAGGTGGGGCTCCCGCCGGGCGTGGTGAACGTGGTCACTGGCGACGGCCGCACCGGGGAACTGATCGTCCAGCACCCGAAGGTGGACAAGATCGCCTTCACCGGATCCACGGAGGTGGGCCGGCGCATCCGCCAACTCACCGCGGGGGCCGGCAAGCGGCTTTCCCTGGAGCTAGGGGGGAAGTCTCCCTTCCTGGTGTTCGAGGATGCGGACCTGGACGCCGCGGTGGAAGGAGTGGTGGACGCGATCTGGTTCAACCAGGGCCAGGTGTGCTGCGCCGGCTCCCGCCTGCTGCTGCAGGAAAGCATCGCCGACCGCTTCCTCGCGAAACTGCGGTCCCGCATGGAAAAGCTGCGGGTGGCAGACCCGCTGGACAAGGCCGTGGACATGGGCGCCATCGTGGCCCCCGTCCAGTTGGAGCGCATCCGGCACCTCTGCGAGGTCGGCGTGCGGGAGGGAGCCCGGATGTGGCAGCCTTCCTGGGCGGTGCCGCGGGAGGGCCTGTTCTTCCCGCCTACCCTGTTCACCGACGTCTCCCCGGCCAGTACCCTCGCCCAGGTGGAGATCTTCGGTCCCGTGCTGGTCGGCATGACCTTCCGCAGTCCCGCCGAGGCCGTGGCTTTGGCCAACAACACCCGCTACGGCCTCGCGGCGAGCGTGTGGACGGAGAACGTCAACCTGGCCCTGGACGTGGCCCGGCGGCTCCAGGCGGGCACCGTGTGGGTCAACTGCACGAACCTGTTCGACGCCGCCAGCGGCTTCGGCGGCTACCGCGAGAGCGGCTTCGGCCGCGAGGGCGGCCGGGAAGGGATGTGGGAGTACCTCAAGCCCTCGGAACCCCCGCGGGTCTTCGCCTGGCCCGGCGCGGGCTGGGCCACCCCGGAGGCCGCCGGGGGCTCCTCGGGCCACGCGGCCGCTCCTCCGGGCATTGACCGCACTCCGAAGCTGTACGTAGGCGGCCGCCAAGTGCGCCCCGATGCCCCGTACGTGCGGTACGTGTTCGGCCCCGACGGTCGGCTGGTGGGTGAGGTGGGAGAGGGTAACCGCAAGGACGTCCGCAATGCCGTGGAAGCCGCCCGCAACGCCCTGCCGGCCTGGAGCGCGGCCTCGGCGCACACCCGCGCCCAGGTCCTGTACTACGTGGCGGAGAACCTGCACGCCCGTGCGGAGGAGTTCGCCCGGCGCGTCGCGGCCATGACCGGCCACCCGGAGCTCGCGGACCGGGAGGTGCAGGCGGCGGTGGACCGCCTGTTCACCTACGCCGCGTGGGCGGACAAGTTCGACGGAGCGGTGCACGCCACCGCCGACGCCCGCCTGCTGGTGTTCGCCGTGCACGAGCCCGTGGGCGTGGTAGGGGTCGCCTGCCCGGACGAGTTCCCCCTCCTCGCCTTCGTTTCGTTGGTGGCACCCGCGGTGGCCCTGGGCAACACCGTGGTGGCGATCCCCTCTCCCCGACATCCCCTGGCGGCCACCGATTTCTACCAGGTCCTCGATACCTCCGACGTGCCCGCTGGAGTGATCAACATCGTCACCGGAGACCGGGAAGCCCTGGCGGCGGTGCTGGCCCAGCACGACGACGTGGACGCGGTGTGGTACTTCGGTACGCCGGAGGGTGCGGCCGCGGTGGAGCGGGAGTCCGCGGGCAACCTCAAGCGCACGTGGACCTGCACCGAGCCCCGGGACTGGCTCGACCCCCACTGGGCAGAGGGCCACCCGTTCCTGCGCCAGGCCACGCAGGTCAAGAACATCTGGGTCCCCCACGGCGAGTGATCCCCAGGGCCGGGTACGTCCTCGCTGCGCTCCTGCTGGCCGCCTGTGCGCGGGCGCCCGACGTGGCGGGCACGTGGGAGGGCACGTGGGAGGCCGCGGACGGCACCAGCCGCGGCGCCTTCCGCGTCCACGTGACCCAGCGCGGGAACCGGATCTCCGGCCGCATCGAGCTCAGCGGTACATGGTTTTCCGAGGCGCGGGTGGACGGGGTGGTAGAAGGTTTGCGGGTACGCTGGGGCGTGCTGCGCGGAGGAGTCGCCGTCCTCACGTTCGAAGGCACCGTGGGGGACGGACGCAGTTCGGGGGTGTACCGCGGCCCGGCCGGGTCGGGGAAGTGGGCCGCCCGAAGAGTGCGGCCGCCGTGAGGAGGTGAGGCGTTGGCGTACGACGCTGTCGTGGTGGGGCTGGGCGGAGCCGGAAGCTCAGCCGCCTACCACCTGGCGCGCCGGGGGCTGCGGGTGCTGGGCCTCGAGCGCTTCGGGCCCGTGCACGACCGGGGCTCCAGCCACGGCCACACCCGCATCACGCGCCAGGCGTACTTCGAGCACCCCGACTACGTGCCCCTCCTGCTGCGGGCCTACGAGCTGTGGGAGGAGCTTCAACAGCGTGTCGGCACGGAACTTCTCCGCGTGTGCGGGGGGCTCATGGTGGGCCCGGCCACCGGCGCCCTGGTGTCCGGAGCCCTGCGCAGCGCCCGGGAGTACGGCCTGCCCCACGAGCTGTTGAGCGCTGCCGACGTCCGTGCCAGGTTCCCCGCCTTCCGGCTGGCCGAAGACGAGCAGGCGCTGTACGAGCCGCGGGCGGGGATCCTCTTCCCCGAGGCCTGCGTGCGTGCCCACCAGGAGCTGGCCGCCTCCCACGGGGCACAGCTTCGCTTTCACACCCGGCTTTTGGACTGGGACAGCGACGGCTCACGCGTGCGGGTCCGCACCGAGGGGGGTACGGAAGAAGCCGGCAGGCTCGTACTGGCCGCGGGCGCGTGGATGCCGGAGGTGGTCCGCTGCCCACTCGGCCTCTCCGTGGAGCGCCAGGTGGTGTTCTGGTTCAGGCCCCGGCGGCCGGAGTGGTTCACCCCGGAGCGGTTTCCGGTGTTCGTGTGGGAGACCCCGGAGGGTTTCTTCTACGGCATCCCCGCGGTGGGCGGGCGTGGCTTCAAGGCGGCGCGCCACCACGGCGGCCAGACCGTCCACCCCGATCGGGTCCCACCGGCACGGCCCGAGGAGGCCGGGTGGCTGCGGACCCAGTTGAGGCTGCGGCTCCCAGAGGCCGACGGCGAGCTGGCGGACGCGGTCACCTGCCTGTACACCAACACGCCGGACGAGCACTTCGTGCTGGACCGCCACCCAGAGTTCGGGAACGTAGTGATCTGCTCCGCGTGCTCGGGCCACGGGTTCAAGTTCACCAGCGTGGTGGGGGAGGTGGCCGCGGACCTCGCCACGGAAGGCGCCAGCCGGCTTCCCGTGGGGTTCCTCTCCCTCCGGCGCTTCCGCTGAGCTTCCTTGGGCTACACTAGTCGGAGATGGACACGCGGGTAGGTGGCACCACGTCCTCCGCACACGTGCCCCCTGGAGAGCTCCCCCTCTCCCGCATCCTGGAGGAAGCGCTGTCGGAGGCTTCCTCCGGCCCCGTGACGGTGGGCCAGCTGGCGGAGCGCATGGAAGAGCGGGGCTTCGGGCTCCTGATCATCCTGTTGAGCCTGGTCACCCTGATCCCGGTCCTGCCCCCGGGGTCTGCGGCAGGCGTCGGCCTTTTGTACGTGGTGGGTGCCCTCCAGATGGCGGCGGGGCGCCGCCGGCCGTGGTTGCCGCGCCGGCTGTCGGAATACCGCCTGTCCCCCAGGGCCGCGGAGCGCCTGCGCACCCGGGGGATATCCGTCCTCCAGCGGGTGGAGCGGTTCTCCCGCCCGCGCTGGACCCCGTTCAGCGACGAGGCTCTGCTCCGGGCCTCCTCGGTGGTCGTCCTGCTCATGGGAGTGGTGCTGTTCCTGCCCCTACCCTTCTTGAACACCCTCCCGGGGCTGTCCATGCTGGCGGTCGGGATTGGCCTGATGAACCGGGACGGGATATTCCTGCTGGTGGGGACCGCGCTGGCCGGGGCGGTTCTGGCCCTGGTGGGGTTCGGGGTGGAGGCGCTGCGCGCGTTCGTCCGGTGGGCGCTGTCGTGGAGACCCTAGGCGTACGGTTCCAGGCAGAACGGGTGCCCGGCAGGGGCCGGGGCAAGAAGTTGGGCTTCCCCACCGTCAACCTGAAGGTGCCGGAGGGCTTACCGCTGGCCCACGGCATCTACGCGTGCTGGGTCCGGGTGGGGGACCGCACGTACCCTGGCGCCCTGCACTACGGTCCGGTCCCCTCCTTCGGCGAGGAGGAACCCTCCCTGGAGGTACACGTCCTGGATCACGTGCTGGAGAGCACCCCCCAGACGGTCCAGGTGGACGTGGTGCGCTGGCTGCGTCCCGTCCTGGCGTTCGACTCCACGGAGGCCCTGCAGGCCCAGATGGAGCGGGACCTGGAGGCGTGCCGGGAGGCCCTGGGCCTTGCGGCCGACCCCGTGTCCCGTGTAGCTGCGGAACTTCGGCGGAAGGGCGTCTCCTTCCAACTGCACCGGTTCCCACAGAGCACCCGCACCGCCCTCGAAGCGGCTCGGGCCCTCGGGACCCCCCCGGACCGCATCGTGAAGTCGCTGCTGTTCCTGGCGGACGGGCAGCCCGTCCTGGCCCTGGTGTCGGGTGCCCACCGGGTCAGCACCGGCAAGCTCGCCCGTGCCTGTGGCGCCGACCGTGTACGGGCCGCCAACCCGGACACCGTCGCCCGGCTCACGGGGTTCCCCGCGGGTGCGGTGCCGCCTGTGGCCCATGCTACTCCCGTACCCATCCTGATGGACGACGCGCTGTTGGCCTGCGAGCTGGTCTACGCGGGTGCCGGAGATCCCAACACCCTGGTCGCCCTCTCGCCGCAGGACCTGCTACGCGTGACGGCCGCTCAGGTGGTGGAGCTCCGGGAGGTCCCCTGAGCTTGCGTTCCCCGCCCCTCAACGTGGAGCTGATCCGCGCGAGGAGCTCGAGCGCCTGCGGGCTGCCGTGGTCCCGCCGGACCTCGCCGCGTGCCTGTCCCGCATGGCGCGCCTGCGGAGTCTCCTGGTGCACGCTTATGGCCGGGTAGACGACGCCCGCGTGCACGGCATCCTCCGCACGCACCTAGCAGACCTCGAGGCGTTCCTGGAGAACGTGGGGAAGGCCGTGGCGCGGGACGTGGAAGGCTGAGGTGCCCCGCCGCGCCCCCTTGAGCTGCGAGGAGAGGGAGCGGCTCAGCGCTGCTGTAGCCCGCGTAATGACCCAGACCCCCTGGTGCTGTTCGCGTACCTGTTCGGTTCCCTCGCGCAGGGACTCCCCTTCGAGGACGTGGACGTGGCCGTCTACCTGGCCGAGGACGTGCGGGATGGCCTGGCCGTGGCCCTGGGTCTCGCCGCGGACCTGGAGAGGGCCGCCGGACTGCCGGTGGACGTCACGCTTCGGAACGGCGCGCCCCTGGGCGTCGCCCTGGCCGCCACGCAAGGGGAGCTGGTCTTCTGCCGGGACGCTCAAGCGCGCCTCGCCTTCCTGGAGCGCACGGCCCTGCGGGCCATGGACACCCAGTACCTGCGCCGCCAGTCGCTGCGGGACCTGCTGTGGGCCCCGGCGCGGTGACGGGCTCGGGCCCCGGCTTGCGCCCCTCCGGGCCCGGGAGTATATAGCCTGTTGTGCTGAGGGCCAGAGCGCTTCCGGCCACCCTCTGGCGCGCCCTCGTGGGCAGCCCCCTGGAGACCCAGCGTCTCCGGTACGAAAAGCTCACGAAGGTGAAGGGATTGGCGGTTTTCGGGGCGGACGCCCTGTCGAGCAGCGCCTACGCTACGGAAGAAATCCTACGGGTCCTCGTGCTCATGGGCAGCGCGGGTCTGGCGCTGACCGTACCCGTGTCGCTGGCCATCGTCACGCTGCTCGTGATCGTCGCGGTGTCCTACTACCAGACCATCCATGCCTACCCGTCTGGCGGAGGGGCCTACGTGGTCGCCCGCGAGAACCTGGGGATCGCCCCGGCACTGGTTGCGGCCGCGGCGCTGTTGGTGGACTACGTGCTCACGGTAGCCGTGAGTACGTCCGCGGCGGTGGCGGCCATCACCTCTGCCTTCCCGGCGCTCTTCCCGTTCCGGGTGGAACTGGCCGTCGCCACCGTGGCTGTCGTCACCGTGGTGAACCTCCGCGGCGTCCGGGAGTCCGGGACCATCTTCTCCATCCCCACGTACTTCTACATCTTTACCTTTGGCGGGATGCTGGCCGCAGGGCTGTGGTCGGCCTTGACCGGCCAGCTCCATCCCACGCCCCCGGCGATGGAGCCCGCAGGCTCTGTGTACCCATTCTCCCTGTTCCTGGTCCTCCGCGCCTTCGCGTCGGGCTCCACGGCTCTGACGGGCATTGAGGCGGTCAGCAATGGTGTGCAGGAGTTCTACCCGCCCCAGGCCCGCAACGCAAGCCGCGTGCTGGTGGGCATGGTGGTCATGCTGGGAGCATTTTTCCTCAGCGTCAGCTACCTGGCCCGGTACTTGGGCATCACGCCTTCGGAGACGGAGACCGTGGTCTCCCAGATCGCCCGTCACGTCCTGGGAGAGAGCTGGCTGTACTATTTGGTGCAGTTCGCCACCGCCTTGATCCTGTTCCTCGCAGCGAACACCGCCTACGCGGGGTTCCCCCGACTCGCCTCCATCCTGGCCCGGGATCGCTACCTCCCCCGGCAGCTGGCCAACTTGGGCGACCGCCTCGTGTTCGCCAACGGGATCCTGGTGCTGGGCGCTGCGGCCATCCTCCTCATCCT
>JBKBVM010000066.1:0-8225 GCA_046289555.1 bacterium | reverse complement strand
CTCCGGGTCTCCGGAGGGGTCCGGGACTGCCCGCTCCACCTCTCCCCCCGAACGGGTGGCCGTCGGCTGGTCCAGGGACTCCACCCGCACGCCTCGGCGCCGCCGGACGGAGTCGATGAAGAGGTTGGTGACGATCCGGTACAGCCAGCCGTCCAGGGGCACGCCGGGCCGGATCCGGTCCAGGGACCGGAACACCCGCAGGAAAGCTTCCTGGGTCAGGTCCTGGGCGTCCGCGTCGTTCCCCGTCATCCGGTACGCCAGGTTGAACACCTGGCGGCTGTACCGCCGGACGATCTGCTCGAAGTGCTCGACGTCCCGTCCGGCCTCAGCCGAGGGCGCGTCCGGAGGATTCAAAAGGGCTTCCCTCGCGACCCCCACGCCCGTGGTTACGTTCCGGGCCCCCTTAGGGGTTCCACCGCCTCTTCCGTGTTCCACCGGCTCCTCCCCGGTTCCTGGCTGAGCGGACCCGTCCCGCGAGGTACCGGCCGGGAGCCCGACTTACGGCACGCGCAGGTAAGGTCTGAGCTTGTCCAGGGTCTTGCGGCCGATGCCCTTGACCCGCAACAGGTCTTCCGGACGCGTGTACTGCCCGTTGCGGGCGCGGTCCTCCACGATGCGCCGGGCCAGCACCGGCCCGATCCCTGGAAGCCGCTCGAGCTCCTCCGCGGTGGCCAGGTTCACCGAAACCGCCAGCGGTCCTGGGGCGGCAGGCCGCCAGGTGGGAAGTGGCTCGGGCGAACCCTCGACTAGCAGCGGAGCGGGGCCCGGGCGGACCCACGGCAGGGCCAGGGCCGCCACCACCGCCCCGCACGCCACGGCTAGGACCAGGGCCTCGTTGCGCGTGAACATCCTCCCGTGTAAGTGAACGCGGCAGCGGGCCCGGTTTGCACGTTTTCCGAAAGGCGGACTGCGACTACCCCTTGGCCTCCGCGGGCACGGGCTCGGAGACGATGTTCACCACCTTGCCGGGCACGTACACCACGTCCTTCACCACCCGGCCGTTCAGGTGCTGGCGGACCCGCTCGCTGGCCAGGGCCAGAGCCCGGGCCTCCGCCTCGGGCAGGTCCTCGGGCACCGTCAGCCGGTCCCGTACCCGGCCGTCCACCTGCACCACCAGGGTCACCTCAGGGGTGCGGGCCAGCTCCGGGTCGTAAGCGGGCCAGGCCTGCGTGTGCACGCTGTAGGGTCCCCCGATCCGCTCCCACAGCTCTTCCGCCAGGTGCGGGGCCACCGGGGCCAGCATCAGGACCAGCGACCGCAATGCCTCCTCCCACGCGGGACTGCCCACGAGACGCTCGCGGACCCGGTACAGGTGGTTGGTGAGCTCCATCAGGGCCGCCAGGGCGGTGTTGAACCCGAAACGCTCGAAGTCCTCCGTCACCTTCCGGATGGTCCGGTGGGTGCGGCGCCGCAGCTCCAGCACCTCGTCCTCGGGCCAGGGACCCGCCCGGCTTTCGGCCGGTCCGGTCACCAGGTCCCACACCCGCCGGAGGAACCGCGCCACCCCTTCGATGTCCCGGCTGCTCCACGGCCCTCCTTCCTCCCACGGCCGCATGAACATGAGGTACGCACGCACCACGTCCGCACCGTACCGGGCCACCTGCTCGTCGGGGTCCACCACGTTGCCCCGGGACTTGCTCATCTTCTCCCCGTCCTCGCCCAAAATCACCCCCTGGTTGAACAGGCGCAGCATGGGCTCCCGGAAGGGCAGCAGGCCCAGGTCCGCCAGGGCCTTGGTGAAGAACCGCGTGTACAGCAGGTGCATCACCGCGTGCTCCGCCCCGCCCGTGTACTGGTCTACCGGGCACCAGTAGGCCACCTGCTCCGGGTCAAACGGCGCCCGGTCCTCGTGGGGCGACAGGTACCGGTACTGGTACCACGAGGAGTCCACGAAGGTGTCCATGGTGTCCGTCTCCCGCTCCGCGGGCCCGTGGCACCGCGGGCAGCGGGTACGCCGGAAGCCCTCGTGGTACTTCAGGGGAGACTCGCCCGTGGGCATGAAGTCCACGTCCTCCGGCAGCAACACGGGAAGGTCCTCGTACGGCACCGGCACCGTCCCGCACCGCTCGCAGTACACGATGGGGATGGGCGTCCCCCAGTACCGCTGGCGGCTGATGAGCCAGTCCCGCAGCCGGTAGTTCACCGCCCGCCGGCCCCGCCCGGTCTCCTCCAGCCACGCGATGACCTTCGGGATGCCCTCCGGCACCGGGGTGCCGTCAAACGGACCTGAGTTCACCATGCGGCCGGGCCCCTCGTACGCGGCCGCCAGAGGCTCCGCGAGCGGCTCCCCCGGCGGCTGGATCACCACCGGAACGGGCAGGCCGTACCTGCGGGCGAACTCGAAGTCCCGCTGGTCGTGGGCCGGAACACCCATGATGGCCCCCGTCCCGTAGCCCATGAGCACGTAGTCCGCGATCCAGATGGGGATGCGCTGGTCGTTGACGGGGTTGGTGGCGTAGCTGCCCAAAAAGACTCCGGTCTTCTCCCGCTCCGTGCTCATCCGGTCGATCTCGCTCTGACGGCGGGCCTGGTAGATGTACGCCTCCACCTCCGCCCGCCGGTCCGGGGCGGTGAGGACGGGCACCAAAGGGTGCTCGGGCGCCAGCACCATGAAGGTCGCACCCCAGAGCGTGTCGGGCCGCGTGGTGAACACCACCAGGGGGTGCTGGGAGCCGTCCGGCGCGTGGGCGGTGAAGGTGACCTCCGCCCCCTCGCTCCGGCCGATCCAGTTCCGCTGCATGGTGACGATCCGCTCCGGCCAGTCGATCCCGGAGAAGTCCAGCAGCTCGTCCGCGTACTTCGTGATGCGGAAGAACCACTGCTCCAGGTCCTTCTTGACCACCGGGGTGTCGCACCGCTCGCACCGGCGGTCTGCGCCCACCACCTGCTCCCGCGCCAGGGTCGTGTTGCAGTTCGGGCACCAGTCCACCGGGGCCAGGGCCCGGTACGCCAGACCCGCCTCGTAGAACTTCAGGAAGAACCACTGGTTCCACCGGTAGTACTCCGGCTCGCACGTGACGATCTCCCGCGACCAGTCGAACATGGCCCCCATGGACCGCAGCTGGCGGCGCATCCGCTCGATGTTCCCCAAAGTCCACGTCTTCGGGTGGATCCCGTGCTTGATGGCCGCGTTCTCCGCCGGCAGCCCGAAGGCGTCAAACCCGATGGGGAACAGCACGTTGTAGCCCCGCATCCGCCGGTAGCGGGCCGCAGCGTCGCTGGGTGCCATGGCGTACCAGTGGCCGATGTGCAGGTCCCCGCTGGGATACGGGTACATGGTGAGGAAGTAGAACTTGGGCCGGTCGCTGCGGTCTGGGGTCCGGTACAGCCCGTCCTGCTCCCACCGGGCCTGCCACCTGGCCTCCACGGCCCTCGGATCGTACCGCTGGATCACGCTCCCCACCCCCTCAGTCCCCTGGCGACGGCGCCGCCTCCGGGCGCCGGACGGACCGCACGGGCGTGAGCCACCCGTGGCGATCCGGCACCCGCCCGGAGACCACGTCGTAGAAGGCCTTCTGGACCTTCTCCGTCACGGGCCCGCGTCGGCCGGCGCCCACCGGGATCCGGTCCACGCTCCTCACTGGCGTGATCTCCGCCGCAGTCCCCGTCAGGAAGATCTCGTCCGCCAGGTACAGCATCTCCCGCGGCAGGGACACCTCCCGCACCTCGTAGCCGAGCTCCCGCAGGAGGGTGATGGCCACCTGCCGCGTGACCCCGGGCAGGATGGAGTGGGCCAGGGAGGGTGTGTAGACGACCTCGTCCCGCACCACGAACACGTTCTCCCCGCTCCCCTCGCTCACGTGGCCCTCTGTGTCCAGGGCGATGGCCTCCGCGAACCCCCCGTCCCGCGCCTCCATGGTCATGAGCTGGGAGTTGATGTAGTTGCCCGCGATCTTGGCCATGGCGGGGTGGGTGGAGGGTGCCATGCGCCGCCAGGTGGACACCACCACGTCCACCCCCTGTTCCAGGGCCTCGGGACCCAGGTAGGCCCCCCACTCCAGGGTCAGGATGGCCACCTCCGCCGGCGCCTTCCGGGGGTCCAGCCCGAACGCGCCTGCCCCCCGGTAGACCAGGGGACGGATGTAGCACGCGCGGTGCTCGTTGTAGCCCACCGTCTCCAGGATGGCCTGGGAGATCTGGTCCGGGCTGTAGGGGACCTCCATGCGGAAGATCCTGCAGGAGTCGAACAGGCGGCGGACGTGGGCTCCCAGGCAGAAGACCGCGGGGCCCTGCGGGGTATCATAGGCCCGGATCCCCTCGAACACGCTGCTCCCGTAGTGCAGGGCGTGGGCGGCCACGTGGACCGTGGCCTGCTCCCACGGCACCAGCTTGCCGTTGTGCCACACGTACCGCCCCGGTGTCATGCGTCCCTCCCCAGCGGCCCAGCGGCCATATAGACCTGCAGCTCAAAGCGGCGAGCCTCCGCCCGCCAAGGGACGGAGGCTCACCTCCGCGGTACCACCCTCGTTGGCAAGTTTGGTGGAGCCAAGGGGACTCGAACCCCTGACCTCGTGCATGCCATGCACGCGCTCTCCCAGCTGAGCTATGGCCCCAGACCTGCCCTCTCGAAGCCCTTCACGCGGGCTGACGGCGCCGGCTACCCCGCAACACGGATCGCCGGCGCGGCTCCCGGGCGAGTTCTGCCGGGCTCCGCTTCCCCGATCCCACCGCCCGGGGTCGCTGGCCAGCTCGAGCCCGGCGTACTACTCCCGGTCCTCGCCACCTCCATCCGCCACCCAAGTATACGGGGCCCCCGCGGGGGCGTCAAAGCCGTTTCGGGGCTCACAGCCTACCCGAATCGGGACGCTCACGCAACACCAGCAGTGGAGCCAGTTGGAGCTGGGTAGCGCGTTTCGGCTGGGCAGGGCCAGCCTAACGAGAAGGGCGAACAAGCGTTCGCACAACCGGGGGCGATGGTACACTCTCCAGGAGCCCGGTCGTCGCCAGCGCTTCACCAGTGCCCGGTGCGCCTCGGGCACAGTTACGTCGGGGTCGCACCGGCCCCCGTAGCTGCGTCCCGCTCCCGTCCACCATCGTGCCCCAGATCCTGGCTCGTCCCGTATAGCGCCCCTCCTCGCCTCCTGTAGGCTCTGCGGCAATGGAGTTACCCCGCTTTCGTGGAGAGTGTAGGGCTGAGAGATTCTTGTCCGCTCAACCACCTCCTCTCGAACTCCGCAGGGGACAGGTAACCCAGAGCGGAGTGCCGGCGCCGGCGGTTGTAGAACCCTTCCAGGTAGGTGAACAGCACGGAGCGGGCCTCCTCCCGGGTCTGGAACCGGTACCGGTCCAGGACCTCCCGCTCCACGCTGAGCAAAGAACGCCTCGCACAGGGCGACCTCGTAGGCGTCCCCCTTGCGGCCCACGGACGGCAGGATCCCCGCCGCCCGCAGACGAGCCCCAAAGTGGGGATTCCAGCGAATTCGTCCGGCGATTCCGATTCATCGCGACCACTGATTCCGATTCAAATCGACCACTGCTCAGGAGGAGCGCCGCTAGCATTTCTGGTCATCCCCCGTGGTCACTTTGCTGCAACTGGTTCGCCACCTTCCGCATAGACTCCCCCTTGAGGGCAATCTTGTGGGCGTTATGCACCAGCCGGTCGAGGATGGCGTCCGCCACCGTGGGATCGGGCAGGAGGCCGTGCCAGTGGTCCGGGGGCAACTGGCTGGCCACGATGGTGGAGCGGGCCTGCGCGCGGTCGTCCAGCACCTCCAGGAGGTCACGGCCCTGGGTGTCGGTGAAGGGGGCCAAGCCCCAGTCGTCGAGGACCAGGAGGTCGATGCGGGCCAGCTGGTTAAGGAGCCTGGGGTAGGAGCCGTCGCCCCGGGCGATACCGAGCTCAGCCAGGAGGCGGGGCACCCGGTAGTAGCGGGCAGTGAACCCCTGGCGGCAGGCGGCGTTGGCCAGGGCGCAGGCGATGAAGGTCTTGCCCACGCCGGTGGGGCCGGTGATGAGCACGTTTTGACGGGCGCGGAGCCAGTCGCCGGTGGACAGGCTGCGGAGGAGGGAGCGGTCCAGGCCCCTGGGGTGGCGGTAGTCGACGTCCTCCAGGCAGGCGGGCAGGCGCAGCCTGGCTTGGCTTAAGAGTCTGGCCAGGCGGCGGTTCTGCCGGCTCGCCCACTCCTGGTCCACCAGAAGCCCGAAGCGCTCCTCGAACGACAACGCTTGGTAGTCGGGCTTTTGCAACTGGGCCGCGAAGGCCTCCGCCATGCCCCAAAGGCGCATCTGGTGCAGGCGGTCTAAGGTCTTCTGGGTCAGCATGAGGGCCCTCCTCCTTCGTGGGCGTAGTAGCCGGCGCCCCGGAGGTTGGGGTGCCGGATGGGGGCGAGGGGTTGACCGGGTGCTTCCAGGGGGAGGCGGTCCAGGCCCTTGTCCAGGATCGAGCGGACGCTGCGGTAACAGAGCGCGCCCAGCACCAGCGCCCGCTGGCAGGCGGCCTCCAGGCGAGCCGGCCCGAATTGTCGAGCGAGGCGGAGGATCCCCAGGCAGGACCGGTATCCCTGCTCAGGGTGGGGCCGGGACTCCAGGAGGGTGCTCACCAGCCTGGCGGTCTGTGGCCCCACCGTCTCGGCCCAGCGGATCAGGCGGGAAGGGGTCCACTCCAGGTGCCGTCGGTGGGCTGCGGGCCGGTGCTGGTCGTCGGTGATGTACTGACCCCGGCCGTAGCTGCGCACGTGGGAGGCCACCCGGTGGCCGCGGTAGAGCACCTCCACGGTACTGGCGGTGAGCCTGACCTCCACCTCCTGACGGACCAGGGGGTAGGGGACGCTGTAGTAGTTGTGGTCCACCTCCACATGGTGGTCGATATTCACCGTCGCCACCTTCCACTCGGCGTACTCATACCGCCGGGCGGGCAGGGGCTTAAGTGCGGGCCGGTCCAGGGCCTCAAACAGAGCCCGGCGGGAGCCGACCAGCTTCTGAAAGGGGCGGTCGTTCAGCGCCTCGATCCTCTCCCGGATGGCCTGGTTTAGCTCCGCCAGGCTGAAGAAGGTGCGGTGGCGCAGCGGGGCCAGCACCCACCGCTCTACCACTTGCACCCCCGTCTCCACCTTGGCCTTGTCCCGCGGCTTCCGCGGCCGGGCTGGGAGGACGGCCGCGCCGTAGTAGGCCGCCATCTCCTCGTAGCTCCGGTTCAGGCCGGGCTCGTAGCGGCACGCTTGGATCACCGCCGTCTTGGGATTGTCGGGAACGATCAGCGCCGGCACGCCCCCGAAGAACTCGAACAGGCGGCAGTGGGCCAGGATCCAGGCGCGCAGGTCCTGGGAGAAGCTGGCCTCGGCGTAGGTGTAGTTGGAGGCCCCCAGGGTGCCCACGAACACGTACGCCTCCCTCACCTCGCCCGTGGTGGGATCCACCACCGGCACCGTCTGGCCGGCCCAGTCCACGAACACCTTCTCCCCCGCCCGATGCACCTGCCGCAAGGGGATGTCCAAGTTCCGCCGCCACCGGTGATACAGCTCGCAGAAGCGGCTGTACTGGTACCCGTCGGGGTGCTCCTGTTTGTACTCCAGCCACAGCAGCTGCAGCGTCACCCCCTTCCTTCGCAGTTCCCGGTGTACCCACCCCCAGTCCGGCTCCGGCCGGCGTCGTCTCGGCTGCTCCCCGTTGCCGGGGAACAATCGCGCCTCCAGGGCAACCTCATCCAGACCCTCCGGCACCGGCCAGCAGATCCCGGCCGCCGCCGCCCGCGCCAGGTACCCGCTCACCGTGCTGTGGGAAAGGCCCTGGCTCCGGGCGATCTGCCGCAGACTCAAGCCCAGTTCATGCTTCAGCCGCAGGATCTCCCTGATCTTCCGCATTGACAGCCTCCGTCTCGCCACGGTACCCCTCCGCCCTCCTCGTGCTGTTTTGCACGGGGTTTGGACGGTTTGGGGCAGGATCCTGGGCGTCGCCCGGTGGTCGGACGTTCCCCCTCCAGCGTCGGCCTGGGTGGGCTCAGAGAAAGCCACCATCCCCGATCATGTGTTCGAACCTGGTCGGAATAAATCGGAATCGGTGGTCGCTTTACTCCGGAATCAGTGGTCGATTTCGTCCGGAACCGGTGGTCGGAATGGATCGGAATGCGTGGTCGGTTTGCCCCGGAATCCGCACACTTGCCCGTCCTGAGCGGGCCCCACGCCGACCGCCATTGGGCGCAGATTCTCCGGGAGCTGAGCCACCTGCAGGCTCCCGTTGCGTGACCAAGCCAACGATGGACTGGGCACCTACTGGGACGTGACACGGAC
>JBKBVM010000065.1:0-8246 GCA_046289555.1 bacterium | reverse complement strand
AGACCGTCCTGTTGCGTCTCGTCCGGGGAACCGGGGTAGCCGGGCTGTCGGGCATCCGGCCCATCCGGCCCCTCGCGCCCGGGATCACCGTGGTGCGTCCCCTCCTGTGGTGCCGGCGACAGGCGCTGCGGGAGTTCCTCAGCCAGGAAGGCGAGACGTGGAGGGAGGACGAGACCAACCTCGACCCGCGTTACGCTCGCAACCGGGTCCGGGCCCGGCTGATGCCGGTCCTGATGGCGGAGAACCCGCGTTTCCCGGAAGCCCTGGCCCATCTGGCGGAGGTGGTGCGGGAGGAGGAGGCGGTGTGGGCGGAGTGGGTGGGCCAGACGCTGCGGCGTCTTGCGCGGCCCGCGGAAGGTGGCTGGACGGTACCGCTGCACGAGTTCTCGGACCTGCCCGCAGGGCTGCAGCGGCGGGTCTTGCGGGAGTTGGCGGGAAACTCCCCGGCCCTTTCGTTCGTTCACGTGGAGGAGGCACGTCGGTTGCTTCGGACCGGGCAGGCGGGTCAGGAGCTGGCGCTGCCGGGAGGCGCACGGGTGCGGCGGGAGTCCAGCAGCTTCTGCGTAGGCTGGCCGCGTGAGGTCAGCAGCCCGGAGCCCGTGCCCCTGTCGGTGCCCGGCCGGGCCTGGGTTCCGGACCTGGGCCTGGTGATGGAGGCCCGGGTGGAGCCGCGGGGTGAGTGCGAGCCCAAGGGCCGGTGGGAAGCCGAGCTGGACGAGCGGTACGGCAAGCGGGACTTGGTGGTGCGCGCGCGCCAGCCGGGGGACCGCATCCGGCTGAAGGTGGGGACGCGCAAGCTGCAGGACCTCCTGGTGGACCTGCGGGTTCCGCGGTGGGAGCGGGACCGTCTCCCCCTCGTGGCCACCGGCGACGGCGAGGTGCTGTGGGTGGTGGGCTACCGCGTGGCGGACGCCGCGCGGCCGGCGCCGGACGCGGCACGCTGCTTGCGGCTGCGGGCGTGGCCCCTAGAGGCAGGGGCTACACTGGAGGCGGGGGCCGCCGATGGTATACTGGGTGAACAACTCCCGGCCGGCCGTGGTGGGTCGGCGCGCGTGAGCGAAGGGCAGGAGGCGATCCGGTGACCAACCGGTACGTGCGCAGCCTGGTGGTCTGGGCCCTAGTGGTCGCGGTGGTTCTGTTCGTGCTGGTCCCCATGTACCGCAGCACCCGCACCGTGCCCCGGTCCATCGACTTCAGCGAGTTCCTCACCCTCGTGGAGCAGGGCCAGGTGGCGGGGAAGGTGGTGTTCAACGAGGACAGCAGCACCATCACCGGGGAGCGCCGGGACGGCCAGCCCTTCCGCACCACGTACTCCAAGGAGGCGACCCTCCAGATCCAGGCGCTGCTGCGCCAGAAGGGGATCCCCTTCGCCGTGGAGGCCCCCGCGCGGAACTCCCCCTGGCCGAACCTGCTCAGCAGCTTCCTGCCGCTTCTCCTCATCATCGGCCTGTGGTTCCTGATGATCCGGCAGGCCCAGTCCGGCAGCAACCAGGCCCTGTCCTTCGGGAAGAGCCGGGCCCGCCTGCACCACGAGTCCAAGCCCAAGGTCACCTTCGACGACGTGGCCGGGGTGGATGAGGCGAAGGAAGAGCTGCAGGAGATCATCGAGTTCCTCAAGCACCCCAAGAAGTTCCAGGCCTTGGGGGCCAAGATCCCGCGGGGTGTCCTGCTGGTGGGCCCGCCGGGCTCGGGGAAGACCCTGCTGGCCAAGGCCGTGGCCGGGGAGGCGGGGGTGCCCTTCTTCTCCATCTCCGGCTCCGAGTTCGTGGAGATGTTCGTCGGCGTGGGGGCCTCGCGGGTGCGGGACCTCTTTGACCAGGCGAAGAAGAATGCCCCTTGCCTGGTGTTCATCGACGAGATCGACGCGGTGGGCCGCCAGCGGGGCGCGGGGCTGGGTGGGGGCCACGACGAGCGGGAGCAGACCCTGAACCAGCTCCTGGTGGAGATGGACGGGTTCGACCCCAACGCCGGGATCATCGTGATCGCCGCCACCAACCGCCCCGACATCCTAGACCCCGCGCTTTTGCGGCCGGGCCGGTTCGACCGGCGCATCGTGGTGGACAACCCCGACACGAAGGGCCGCAAGGCCATCCTGGAGGTGCACCTGCGGGGCAAGCCGCTGGCGGAGGACGTGAACGTGGAGGTGCTGGCCAAGCGGACCCCCGGGTTCTCGGGAGCGGACCTGGCGAACCTGGTGAACGAGGCGGCGCTGTTGGCCGCGCGCCGGAACAAGCGCCGCATTACCATGGCGGAGTTCGACGAGGCCATCGAGCGGGTCATCGCGGGACCCCAACGCCGCAGCCGGGTCCTGTCCCAGCGGGAGCGGGAACTGGTCGCGTTCCACGAGGCCGGACACGCGCTGCTGCGGAAGCTCCTGCCCCACGCGGACCCGCCCCACAAGGTGACCATCGTGTCGCGGGGCATGGCGCTGGGCTACGTGATGGGGATGCCCCCCGAAGACCGGTACACGCGGACCCGGGCCGAGCTGCTGGACGAGATCACCGTGGCCATGGGCGGCCGGGTGGCGGAGGAGATCGTGTTCGGGGAGGTCACCACGGGCGCGGAGAACGACTTCGAGCAGGCCACGGACATGGCGCGCAAGATGGTCACGGACTTCGGCATGTCGGAGAAGCTGGGGCCCATGTCCTTGGGCAAGCGGCACGGGCCGGTGTTCCTGGGAAGGGACCTGGTGGAGAGCCGGAACTACAGCGAGGAGATCGCGTACGAGATCGACAAGGAGGTCCGGCGGATCATCGACGAGTGCTACAGCCGGGCCAAGCAGATCCTGGAGGCGAACCGGGACAAGCTGGAGGTGATCGCCCGGGCGCTGCTCGAGAAGGAGTCCTTGGACGCGGAGGAACTCGACCGGCTGCTGGCGGGCCAGCCCCTCGACGCGGACTCGCCGGCGCCAGGCGCCCCGCAGCCGCAGGCTCCACCCCGGACGGTCCCCGCTCCGCCCGTAGTTCCCTCGCTCCGTCCGAAACCGGAGGCCAGCTAGCCCACCGTATCCGTACGCGTCGAGCTTCGGTGGGCGCCGGCCCGGGTGGGCCCCGTCAGGCCGGGGAAGCGGCCAGCAGTTCCTCGCCCTTCACCACCCGGACACCCGCTTGCTCCCACTCCCTGCGCCGCTCGGGGACCTGCTCGGGGTACACGGGCCTCGCCGCGTCCTCCACCACCGCGGTGCGGAACCCCGCGCGGGCCGCGTCCAGGGCCGTGGCGTGCACGCAGTAGTCGGTGGCGAGCCCACACACATACACCTCCTCGACCCCGAGGCCGCGCAGCAGGTCCGCTAGGCCCGTCCCCTGGAACCCGGAGTACGCTTCCTGGTCAGGCCGGTACGCCTTCCGGACGATGTGGGTGATGGGCTCCCGCCGCAGCTGCGGGTGCAAGTCCGCTCCTGGTGTGCCCTGGACGCAGTGGGGCGGCCAGGGGCCCCCACGGTCTCGGAAGGACACGTGGTCCTGCGGGTGCCAGTCCTGCGTGGCCACCACAGGACGGCCCGCCCGCGCAAACGCCTCGGCCAGGGCATTCACGAGGGGCACGATCCGGTCCCCCTCCGGCACCGCCAGCGCCCCGCCCGGGCAGAAGTCGTTCTGCAGATCCACCACGATGAGGGCCGCGCGTTCCACCGCGCACCACCTCCCTCCTGTCCGCCTGGCCTCCCGCCTATAGTATACTTCGGTGCGAATCCGACGCCGTGGCAGGAGGAAGGGTTGGGGAAGCGCAGCGGGAAGGAAGACCTGCGACGGCCGGTGCTGGTCTACGTGAGCGCGGTGGCGGTGCTGGCCGTCCTCCTGGGCGTGCTGCAGGTCCGGTATGAGGCGGGCCGTCGTCCCCCCAGCGCGGAGGCCGTGGTGCGCAACCTCACCGAGAGCTTTGTAGGGGAGGGTACCGTGCGGTCCGTGCGCCTGCAGGGGGACGTGGCGGAGCTGGAGGTGGCCATGGACGGGGTCCGGGCCCTGCCCCAGGACCGCGCGGAGTGGCCGCAGTTCTTCCGCGACGCCACCGACGTGGCCGCAGACCGGCTCTTCAGCCCGCCCGCGCAGATCACCACCCCCGCCCTGGGCGGCCTGGAACGGGTGGCCATCCGCTACACCCTGCAGGGCAGGGAAGTGGCCCGGGGTTCCAAACGGAGGGGGGACCGTACCGCCACGGTCACCCTGGCTCGGCCGTGAGGAGGACCACGTGTACGCCCTGAACTTCTACTCCAGCGTGTTTGCCGAACAGCTACGCCAGGGGCGCAAGACGGCCACGATCCGCCTGGGCGACAAGCGGGACAAGTACCGCGAGGGGCAGATCGTGTGGGTCACCGTAGGGCGCCGGTTCGGCGAGCGACAGAAGATCTTCTGCGCGGTCATCGACCGCACGGAGTACAAGCAGGTCAAAGACCTCACCCCGCGGGAGATCGAGCGGGACCACCCGGAGCTGCGGCGTCACGAGGATCTGCTGGAGTTCCTGTCGTCCATCTACGGACGGCCCGTGACCCTGGAGGACTGGGTCACGGTGGTGCACTTCTCACCGGTTCGGGAGTAACGGGTTCGCTGGGGCGGCCTTCCGGTGGGAGGACGAACTGCGGAGGGACCGCATCGGTCAGGTACACGTCCCCGCTGGCGCGGTAGAAGGCGACCCCCGCCTCGTGGGCCCGGCGAGCCAGCACCGTCAGGACCACGGGTTGGGGGCTGTGCCGCAGGCCCACCTCCCTGGCCTGCAGGGGGGTGAGGGAAAGGTGCACGAAGCGGCGCGGACCGGGCCGCAGGCCCTCCGACAGGATGGCGGCCACCCGCTCGGGGGCCGTGCCGTGGTACAGCCACTCGGGCGGACGCTGCGGCGCACCCTCGGGCTGCACCGGGACGCTGTGCCCGTACAGGGCCCGCATGCGGCCGTCCCGCAGCTCGAACCGGCGGCGGCCGGGCAGGCGCACCACCGCCTCCAGGTCCGCCGCGGTCACATCCTCCCAGCCCCGCTGGCGCCGGACCGCCTCCAGCAGCGCTTCCACCGGGGCCCAGCCGTGGGGGTCCAGGGAAAGCCCGAACGCCTCCGGCCGGTGCCGGAGGATCAGGGACAGCAGCCGGCTCAGGCGCTCCGCACGGCGTCGGTCGACGGCACTCATGGCTTCCGTTCCCAGCGTATGATACACGCGGCGGGGTGAGGGGGGTGGCCAGGCCGCTGGTGGAGTGCGTACCCAACGTGAGCGAGGGCCGGCGCGTGGAGGTGATCGAGGAGCTGGCCGAGGCGGTGCGGTCGACCCCGCACGTCCGGCTGCTGGACTACTCGTGGGACGGGGCTCACCACCGGTCCGTGTTCACCTTCGTCGGGCCGCCCCAGCCCGTGGTGGACGCGGCCCTGGCGTTGGCCGACGTGGCGGTGCGGCGGATCGACCTCCGCAGCCACCGGGGGCTACACCCGCGGATCGGCGCGGTGGACGTGGTGCCCTTCGTCCCCCTGCGGGGCGTGACCGTGGAGGACTGCGTGGCGCTGAGCCGCGCCTTCGCGCGGGCCCTGTGGGAACGTCACCGGGTTCCCGTGTATTTCTACGCGCACTCGGCCCTCCGCCCGGAACGCCGGTGGCTGCCGAACATCCGGCGCGGGGGATTCGAGGGGCTGCAGTCCGCCATCGCGCAGCCCGACCGACACCCCGACGTGGGCGAGCCCGTGCTGCACCCCACCGCGGGCGCCACGGCCACGGGCGCACGGGGTCTGCTGATCGCGTGGAACTTCACCCTGGCCACCGACGACGTCCAGGTGGCCCGGGCGGTGGCGCGGCGGGTCCGGCAGTCCTCGGGAGGGCTGCCGGGCATCCAGGCATCCGGGTGGGCGCTGCCTCAGGGCGGGGTACAGGTCTCCGTGAACGTGCTGGACTACCGCACCACGCCGCTGCACGTGCTGTACGAGGCGGTCCGCCAGGAGGCCGCGCGGCTCGGTGTGGAAGTCGCTTCCACGGAGTTCGTGGGGCTGGTGCCCGCGGAGGCGTTGGCCCAGGTGGCGGCGTGGGCGCTGCGTTCGGCCAACCTGGACGTGTTCCGCGTGCTGGAAGCGAGGCTGGTGGAGTGACCGCACAGCAGCTGCGCTGCGGCCGCCGTGCCCTGCCGTTCGGGCACCGGACCCTGGTGATGGGCGTCGTCAACGTCACCCCGGACTCCTTCAGCGGGGACGGGTTGCTCACCGGCCCGGGGTGGCTGGAGCGGGTGGTGGAGGTGGGCCGGCGGATGGTGGAGGACGGCGCGGACCTGCTGGACGTGGGCGGGGAGTCCAGCCGGCCTGGCGCCGCACCCGTGCCCTTGGAGGAGGAGCTGCGGCGGGTGGTGCCGGCGGTGGAGTCGCTGCGGCGGGTGGTGGACGTCCCCATCTCCGTGGACACCACCAAGGCGGAGGTGGCACGCCAGGCCCTGCAGGCGGGCGCGGACATCGTGAACGACATCAGCGCCCTCCGGCACGACCCGGACATGGTCCGGGTCGTCGCGGAGTCGGGGTGCGGCGTGGTGTTGATGCACATGAAGGGTACGCCCCAGGACATGCAGCGGGACCCCCGGTACGAGGACGTGGTGGCGGAGGTGCGGGACTTCCTGGCGGAACGGGTGCGGTGGGCCGAGCAGCACGGGATCCCCCGCAACCGTATCCTCGTGGACCCCGGCTTCGGCTTCGGGAAACGACCGGAGCACAACCTGGAGCTGGTGCGGAACCTGCGGGCGTTCCGGGAGCTGGGCTGCCCGGTGCTTCTGGGGCCGTCCCGGAAGAGCACCATCGGCGTGATCCTGGGTGGGCTGCCGCCCGCAGAACGCGTGGAGGGGACTGCGGCGCTGGTCGCCCTGGCGGTGGCGTGGGGCGCGGACGTGGTGCGGGTGCACGACGTGCGGGCCATGGCACGGGTGGTGCGGGTGGCGGACGCGGTGGTGCGAGGCTGGACGGGGCGCCTCTAGCGCGCAGCTCGCTGTGTGGCCCGGGGGGCGGCGGTGGATCGCATCGTGCTGAAGGACATGGCCTTCTACGGCTACCACGGGGCTCTGCCTGAGGAGCGGCAGCGGGGCCAGGTGTTCTTCGTGGACGCGGAGGTGGAGTGCGACCTGCACCCTGCCGGCCACAGCGACGACCTCGCGGACACCCTGGACTACCGGGAGATCTACCGCAGGGTCCAGGCAGTGCTGTTGGGGCCTCCCAAGGCGCTGCTGGAGGCGGTGGCGGAGGAAGTGGCCCACCGGATCCTGGAGCTGGATCGGGTGGAGGCGGTACGCGTGGAGGTCCGCAAGCCGCACGTGGAGCTGGGAGGGCCGGTGGGGTTCGCGGCGGTGCGGGTGGAGCGCCGGCGTCTGCGGGTGGGCCCTTCCGCGGTGTGAGAGCCGTGCAGGAGCGGGTGTTCCTCTCATTGGGGTCCAACGTGGGGGACCGGCGAGCCAACCTGGTGGCCGCCCTGCGCCTGCTGGACGCCGAGGGCGTGCGGTTGGTGCGCCAGTCGTCCTGGTACGAGACCGACCCCGTCGGCTACACGGAACAGCCCCCGTTCCTGAACCTCGTGGTGGAAGTCCGCACCGCCCTGGACCCTCTCGCGCTGCTGCGGTGCGCGCAGCGGGTCGAGGCGGCTTTGGGCAGGGTGCGCGAGGTTCGCTGGGGGCCGCGGACGGTGGACGTGGACTTGGTCCTGTACGGTCAGCGCGTGATCCGGACCGGCGAGCTGGTCGTGCCCCACCCGCGCCTGCGGGAGCGCGCGTTCGTCCTCGTGCCCCTTTGCGAGGTGGCGCCGGACCTGGTGCTGCCTGACGGGACCCCGGTGGCGACCCTGTTGCCCGCGGTGGCCGACCAGCGGGTCCGGCGGCGATGACGGAAGGGCCGGTGGAGCTGGAGCACGTGCAGCGCAACCTCCGCACGCGGTACGTGGGACGCCGCGTTCACTGGTTCGAGCAGGTGACCTCCACCAACGACGTGGCCCGCAGCCTCGCGGAGCAGGGGGCCCCGGAGGGGACGGTGGTGCTGGCCCGCACCCAGACGGAGGGCCGGGGTAGGCTGGGAAGGCGCTGGATCTCCCCGCCCGGCGGCCTCTGGCTTTCGGTGGTGCTGCGCCCGCTGGCGGCGCCGCACGAGCTACCGCGGCTGGCGCTGGCGGTAGGGGTGGCGTGCAGCCGCGCTGTAGAGCGCGCCTGCGGGTTGTCGTTGGGCCTGCGGTGGCCCAACGACCTGGTGGTGGAGGGCAGGAAGGTGGGCGGCATCCTGGTGGAGTCCGGACCCGAGGTGCGGTGGGTGGTGGTCGGGGTGGG
>JBKBVM010000064.1:239-8453 GCA_046289555.1 bacterium | reverse complement strand
GACCTTGGCGTACTCGCCCCGGGCCAGTCCGCCCAGCAGGCCCTCGGTGATCAGCCGCTGTGCCAAGAGGTTGTGCGGGCTGGGCTCCAGGGCCCGCAGCTGTAACAACAGGCACTCCTCCACGGTGCGGGCGGCCACCCCCACCGGCTCGAACCCCTGCACCACCGCCAGCACCTCCTCCGCCACCCGCACGGACAGGCGGAATCGGGAGGCGGCTTCCTGCAGGTCACAGGTAAGGTACCCACGGGGGTCCACGCAGCCCACCAGGTACTCCGCCAGCTGGCGACGCCGACCCCGGAGATCCTGGGCCGCCAGCTGCAGCAGGAGGAACTCCTGCAACGAGATCTCCGCACCCACGTGACTCAAGGGGTCAAAGTCGTCGTCGGGGTTCGCCCGAGGGGCGGTCCAGCTGTCCTCCACCAGGGGCTCCCCGGGTGCGTGGCCGCAGCTGCCGCACACGCCTCCCGTCACCTCCGCCCCGCACCGGGGGCAGAGGGCCTCCTCCCGCTCCAGCGCCGGGTTGTTGTGGAGTTCCTCCTCGATGCGGGCCTCCAGCTGGGGGAGCGGGAGCACCAGCACCGCGCTCACCGCCATGAGCTTCGGCACCATCCGCTGCTGGGGCAGCGGGGCGACTTCCAGGCCGGGACGGATCTCCACGCTCCTCACCGTCCGCCGGGCCGTCCGGCGGTGGGCAGCTGCACCCCGTGCTGGTCCAGGCGCCGCCGGAGCTGCGCGAGGCTCAGTCCGAGGATCCGGGCCGCCTCCTCCAGGTTCCACTCCGTGCGCTGCAGCACGTGCACCATATGCTGGCGCTCCACCTCCGCCAGGGTCGGCAGCCGGTCCTCCGTCCCCTCGGGCCCCACCCCGCCCAGCCAGAGGTCCTCCGCCCAGATCTCCGGCGTCCGGCACAGGATGACCGCGCGCTCCACCGCGAACTCCAGCTCGCGGACGTTCCCGGGCCAGGGGTACCGTCGCATCTTCCGCACCGCCTGCGGCGTGAACCCCGTCACGGGCTTCCCGTACTTGGCCCGGTACTTTTCCAGGAAGTGCTGGGCCAGCAGGGGGATGTCCTCCTGCCGCTCCCGCAGGGGAGGCAGCTCGATGGGCACCACGCTGAGCCGGTAGAACAGGTCCTCCCGGAACCGCCCGTCCCGGACCATCTGGCGCAGATCCTTGTTGGTGGCCGCGATGACCCGCACGTCCACGCGGACGGGCTTGTTGCTCCCCACGCGCTCGAAGGTCCGCTCCTGGAGGACCCGCAGGAGCTTGACCTGCATGGCGGGGCTCATGTCGCCCACCTCGTCGAGGAAGACGGTCCCCCCGTCCGCGGCTTCGAACTTCCCGATGCGGCTTCCCACCGCGCTGGTGAAGGCGCCCTTCTCGTGGCCAAAGAGCTCCGTCTCCAGGAGGGTTTCCGGGATGGCGCCGCAGTTGATGGCTATGAAGGGTCCGTCCGCCCGGCGGCTCTGGTCATGGATGGACCGCGCCAGGATCTCCTTGCCCGTTCCGGTCTCCCCGTAGATGAGCACGGTGGCGTCGGTGGGCGCCACCGCGGCGGCCACCCGCATGACCTCCTGCATCTTGGGCGAGCTGCCCACGATGCCCTCGAACTTGAAGCGCGCCCGCAGCTCCTCGTGCAGCTTCCGGTTCTCCTCCCGAAGCTGCTCGTGCTCCAGAGCCCGGCGGACCTTCAACAGGAGCTCGTCCTTCTTGAAGGGCTTGGAGATGTAGTCAAACGCCCCCTGGCGCATGGCCTCCACCGCCATCTCCAGGGTGGCGTACCCGGTGACGATCATCACTACCGCACCCGGGTCCTCCCGGCGGATCTCCCGCAGGACTTCCATCCCGTCCTTCTCCGGAATCCGGACGTCCAGCAGGACCAGGTCGAACTCGCCGGAGCTGGCGCGGCGCAGGGCCGTGGCGCCGTCCGCAGCCGCCTCCACCTCGAAGCCCTCCTGCCGCAGGATCTGGCTGAGGAGGTTCCGGATGTCCTCCTCGTCGTCCACCACCAGGACCCTGTGCCGCGCCACCGCCCTCACCGCCAGAAGGTTAATTTGTCCCACTTTATATTTCGGCCGCGCCGGCCGAACTCCTGTGCGCGGCGGAACGGCTACGCTTACGAGGCGAACAGGTGTACGCTCAGTGCAGGCGGGCCGCCTCGCCCACCGTGGGCATCTCGGTCACCCAGCTCGCCACGCGGGCGAACTGCAGGAGCGCGTGCAGGTAGGTCCGCAGGAGCAGGAGGGCACGCTCAGGGCTGGCAATGGACTCCGCGGTCATGAGGTTCCAGCGGGTCTCCACCACCGCACCCAACCACAGGGCGTGCTCCGTGGTGACCAGGCCCAGGTCCGCCAGGGGCAGGAACACCTGCCACCGCCGCGCGGGGCGCTCCAGCTCGTACGTCGTGAGCATCGCCTTGGCGATCCCTGTGGCGGCGCCGGCCCCGTTGCTGAACCACCCCACCACCTGGTTCACGCGCTCCGGGTCCTTGGCGGTCTCCTCCACCTCCCGCGTGGCCACCTCGATCACCGCCACCGACGCCAGCAGCCGTCCGAGCCGCCACCCGACCCGCAAGGGGTCCAGCATGCGCAACGGCTGGCCCGGCCGCGTGCGGAACTCCGGGATCCCCTCCCCCAGCCGCCGCGCCTGCTGCAGGACCTCCCGGGCCTCCTCCAGCAGCTTGTCCCGCGCGGCCTCGATCCTGGCCTGGCTCTCCCGGAGGAAACGGGCGTGCGCGTCGCGGTCGTTCTCCACCAGCAGCTGTCCCCACCCTAGCATCTCGTACACCACCGGCAGCACGTGCTGGTTCAGCACGGAGGGCAGCAACACCCCCTGGGCAGGGCCCAGGGGGTTGTCCTCCCCGAGCCGCTCCAGGAACACACCCACCTCCTCCTCCGGCGTCTCCGGGGGGAACACGAGGCCCAGCTCGATGTCCGTGTCGGGGTAGGTGGCGCCCGGAGGGTACCGGCCGTACAGGTACACCGCGCACACCTCGCGGGTCCGGGAGAAGTACGCCCGCAGCTCCTCGAAAGCCCCCATCTCGCCCCTATGCTACTGCCCGACCCCGCGGGCCGGAAGCCGGAGGCCTGCCATAGAGGAGATCTATGGCTGAGCTGCGAACTGGTCTTCCCGTGGAACTGCAGAACCTCGAGGCGTTCCTGCAGGTGGCGCGGGAGCGCAGCTTCACCCGCGCGGCGGCTGCCCTGTTCCTCACCCAGCCCTCCGTCACCGCCCGTATCCAGGCGCTGGAGCAGGAGATCGGGCGCCCCCTGTTCGAGCGCCGCGGGAGGACGGTCCGGCTCACCGAGGCGGGCGAGGCGTTCCTGCCCTACGCGCAGCGGGCCCTGCAGCTGATCCAGGAGGGAGCGTCCGCAGCCCGGGAGACGGAAGGCCGGGGCACGGTGCTGGTGGGCGCCACGGTGTCCGCGGCCACCGCCATCCTCCCCGACCTTCTGGAGGCGTTCCGCCGCGAGCGGCCCGGCGCCCGGGTGGTGGTGCGGTACGGACACTCCAACGAGGTGGTGGAGATGCTGCGGGACGGCCTGGCGGACGTGGGGTTCGTGGTCCGCCCCCTGCACGAGCCCCTCATCAGCGTGGAGCCCCTGGTGGCGGACGACATCGTCCTCCTCACGCCGCCGCGGCATCCCCTCAGCCGCCGGCGCCGGATCACGCCCCGGGATCTCGTGGGGCACACCCTCATCTCCATGCAGTGGGGTGAGGGGTTCGAGGAGTTCGAACGCTGGATGCAGGAGGAGCTCGGCCTGCGGTCCGCCATCGAGGTGGACGGCATCCCGTTGGGCGTGATTCTCATCTCCCGCGGGATGGGGGTAGGGTTTGCGCCGCACCGATCCGTGGCCGCGTACGTGCGGGCGGGGATGGTCCGGGTCCGGGCGGTACGCGACCTGCCCACAGCGCAGCGGGAGGTGTTCCTGGCCCTGCGCCGCGTGGGGCGGCTGCCGGGCACGGTGCAGGCGTTCGTGGAGCTGGTGCGGCGCCAGTTCCGCCGCGAGGCGGCCTCGGCGGGCAGCCCGAAGTCCGGTGCGCGGACGCCACCGGCGGACTAGCCCGTGTTTGACAACGGCAGGGCTGGAACCCGCATGGTTAAGCCGTTGCTGGTTAGGCGATTTCACTACAGGGGTCAGGGGGTGTGAGCCGGGGCAGCCCCACCGCCTTGAGGACGGCCTGGGCGTGGGGGGTGGGCTTGGTAACGAGCCGGGTCTGGTGCCCGTCCAGTTCCAGGGTGACCAGCCGCACCGGGCGGAGCGCCTCCAGGGCGGTGTCCAGGGAAAGCGCCAGCCCTGCTCGCCGCAGGGCTTTTTCCAGGGCCACGCCCAGCACCAGGGCCAAGTGGGCCACGAACAGGTGGGCCCGGACCCGCGCCTCGGTCCGGTGGTAGATGGGGCGGAGGGCCAGCACGTCCTTGAGGCAGCGGAAGCCCCGCTCCACCGTCTGCAACTCCTTGTAGGCGGCCACCGCCTGCGGGACATCCAAGGTGGGGTCGTTGGTCTGCAAGACGTAGGTGCCTTCCACCCGCAGCTCGGCGCGCAGCTTGGCCCGATCCACCCAGAAGCGGAAGCGTCCGTCAGGGCCCAGGGCCCAGGCGAAGTAGCGGTGGCCGTGGCACTGGCGGAGGATCGCCCCGGCGCGGGCTCCGATCTTCTCGGGCGCCCGCAGCCGCCCACTGTCTACCGCCTGGGCAAGGGCGCGCAGGGCATCCCGACTCCGGCGCATGGCCTCCTTCCTGCGCTGCCGTTCCCAGCTCCGCCGCTGGGGGCTGCGCACCACGATGTACCGATCCGCTGATCCGGGCAGGTGGACTTCCTGGGCTTGGCCCCCTTCGGGTAACGCCTGCCAGGTCCCCCCTGCTGCCTGCTGCAGCACCGCCTGAACCCGCGGACTCCGCCGGCGAACCAGCCCCACCAGATACCGGTCGCCGCCCTCCCTCATCGCCCGCAGGTTCTCCTCGCTCACCATCCCCCGGTCCGCCACCCACACCACCCGCTGAAGGGCAAACCGCCTCCGGACGTCCTCGATCACCTCCCTCACTGTGCTGCGGTCCGCTCGGTGGCCCTCGAATACGTAGGACGCCACCGGCCACCCACTGGCCATCACCACCCCTACCAGCACCTGCCGGTCCCGCGGACCACCGTCCCGGGAATGCCCGTGCCGGGCCAGCTCTACCGGCCCCTGGCCTTCAAAGTACGTGCTCGTGAGGTCGAAAAACACCAACTCCACCTGCAGCCCAAATAGGTCCCGCAGCTGCAGGTACAGGTCCTGCTCGATGGCCCCCTGGGCCTCCACCAACCGGTCCAACGTCCGGTACCACCGTTGCAACTGCCGGTGCGCCACCTGCACCCGGCCCCGCCTCTCCCACTGCGGCCGCCAGCGCCGCCCCGCAGCATCCGTCACGTAGCTCTCCTCCAGCCACCACGCCAGCGCGTGCTCGCTGCCCGGGTGTACCAGACGGTGCGCCACCAGCACAAATGCCCGCTCCGCCACCTCCTGCCCGCAGTGCCGCCGGACGATCTCCCCTAGGCCCAGGCTGTCCCACAGGCGTCGGGCCACCACCACCGGGCCGTACGTCAGCGCTTCCCGCACTCCCGCCTCTTGCAGGGAGCCCACGGGATCGGTCAGATACGGCCGCAGCAAGGCCAGCAGTCGTGCCGCGTGGGGCGCCAGGAGGTCTGCCCGCCCCAGGTTCGCCACCACCCGCTGCCGGACGCGCCGCCCCTCCCGGTACCCTTCCACCAGGTAGAGGTACTCCACAGGGCCTTGGGCCGACTGGCGGACGACCTTCCGGAGGAACATTCCACAACAGCTGATACGACACTGTCACTCCAATCTCCTGCCAGATCTCAGGAGAATCCACCAACGGAGTTTCACAACACGAAATCCGCCACAAGCCGGGCCTGAGGCAAAAAATCCAGGCCTGATGCAGGTTTCAGCTCAAAGGGCCCTTCCCGCAAGGCCCCCGAAAGCTGCGAACTTGTTAAACATGGGCTAGAACAGCCGGCGTGCCACGTAGGAGATCCGCTCGCGGGTCTCCGGGTCGAACCACGGGGGGTCGCCCGCCTGCGCGTTCTCCACAGCCCGCTCCGGCCGCGAGGTGGCCGGGATGACCACGGAGACCCGGAGGTCGCTGGCCACCCACTTCAGGAGCGCCTGCGCCCAGGTGCGCACCCCGAACGGCTCCAAGTGCCGAAGCTCCTCCGCGGGCGGAGTCTGCCGGACCAGCGCTCCCTCCGCCAGGGGCCGCATGACGATGACCCCGATCCCGAGCTCGTGGGCACGGGGCAGGATGTCCCGTTCGACTTCTCGATCAACGGCGTTGTACGGAACCTGCACGCACTGCACCCGGCCCGTTTCCATCCACCGCAGGATTTCGGGAAACGCCCGGTGGCTGTAGTGGGTGACCCCCACCGCCCGCACGCGGCCCTCCGCCCGCAGTGCTTCCAGGTACGGCAGGTGTGCTTCGGTGGCCACGAGGTTGTGCACCTGGTAGACGTCCACCCAACCCCCGTACCAGGCCAGCGCTCGCTGCACCTGCCGGCGGCCCTCCGCCGCGGAGGACGTCCACACCTTCGTGGCGATCAAAACCGACGGGCGGACCGGCCGCGTGGCGTCGGCCAGCACGCGTTCCGCCTCGCCGTACATGGGCGACGTGTCGAAGAAGCTGGAGCCCGCGCCGAGCGCGGCCCGGACCACCTGTTGCCGGCGGGCCTCCTCCGGGCCCCGCACGTCCAGGGTCCGCCAGGTGCCCATTCCCACCACGGGGACGGAAAGGCCGCTGGAGCCGAGGGGGCGGCGCTCCATGCGGCTGGACCGGGTCAGCGCTTCGAGTACTGGAAGCCGCGCCGGGCCCGCTTGCGCCCGTACTTCTTACGCTCCTTGGCCCGCGGGTCGCGGGTCAGCAGGCCGTTCTGCCGCAGCAGCGGCCGGAGGTTCGGATCCACGGTCAGTAAGGCACGGGCGATGCCGTGGCGCACCGCGTCCGCCTGGCCGGAGACCCCGCCCCCCTGCACGTTGGCGAACACGTCGAACCGGCCCTCCACGTTTGCCACCCGCAGCGGCTCCAGGACCCGGTACCTCCGGGCCACACCGGGGAAGTACTCCTCCAGCGGCCGCCCGTTCACCACCACCCGCCCCGACCCGGGCCGCAGGATGACCCGGGCACTGGCTTCCTTGCGCCGTCCGGTGGCGTGGGGCAGGGTCAGGGTACTCATGCCGCCTCCCATCCGTCCCTACAGGTCCAGGGGTTTCGGCTGCTGCGCCGCGTGCGGGTGGTCGGGGCCGCGGTAAACCTTCAGCTTCTTCAGCATCCTTCGGCCCAGCGGGTTCTTGGGCAGCATCCGCTGCACCGCCTTCTGGATCACCCACTCGGGCTTGCGCTCCAGCATCTGGCCCGCGGTGGCGGACTTGATCCCCCCTGGGTAGCCCGTGTGCCAGTAGTACACCTTCTCCTCGCGCTTACGGCCCGTAAGCCGCACCTTCTCCGCGTTGACCACCACCACGAAGTCGCCCCCGTCCACGTGGGGCGTGAAGGTCGGCTTGTGCTTGCCCCGCAGGATGGCGGCGATGCGGCTCGCCAGGCGCCCAAGGACTTTCCCCTGGGCGTCCACCACGAACCACTCCCGCTGGACCTCCGAGGGCTTCTGCTGGTACGTCTTCACCGTCCGCCTCCGAACAAACCAACGGCAAGCCTACCATGCGCCCCGGGAGGTGTCAAACCCGGTCCGGCTCCGCCCGTTCGTCTCCTGGCCCGCACACGCGCTCCAGGGCCTCCAGCTGGGAGGGTGTCCCCATGGCCACCACCCGGTCCCCGGGCCGCAGCACCTCGTGCGGACCCGGGTTCACCACCTGCCGTCCGTCCGCCCTGCGCAGCGCCGCCAACACGCTACCGGTCCGCTCCGTCAGCCGCGCCTCTCTCAGGGAGCGGCCCACCAGTCGCGGGCTCCGCACCACCACCTCCCGTGCCTCCAGTCCTTCCACAAAACCCTCGGACCGCAGCGCCTCCGGCCAGTGGGCCCGGGCGCGCTTGAGGTACGCCCGCCCCGCCTCATGCGGGACGCCCAGCCAGTCCAGGCTGTGGCGCACCATGGTCAGCGCCGCCTCTACCTCCGGCTGAACCACCTCGCTGGCCCCGGCTTCCAGCAGCAGCCCCCGGACGGTGGCGTGGTGCGCCCTCGCCACCACCGGGACCTGCGGGTTCAACTG
>JBKBVM010000064.1:0-229 GCA_046289555.1 bacterium | reverse complement strand
ACGCAGCGCGCCGCGGCACCTGCGTCCGGCACGGCCACCACGACCAGTCGGGCACCACCCACGCCCGCCCGCTCCAGCGCCCTGGCACTGGCTACGTCTCCGAACACCCCAGCCGCCCCACGCCCCCGGGCTTCCCGGAGCGCCTCCGGGTCCAGGTCTACCACCGCGTAGCGGATCCCGAAAGCGTCCAGGGCGTGCGCGGGCGCGCGGCCCCCCCACCCGCAACCCC
>JBKBVM010000063.1:0-8476 GCA_046289555.1 bacterium | reverse complement strand
CCCGGCCAGCTCTGCGGCCACGCTGATCACGTACACGGGCAGCTCGTCCCGGCGCAGGGTCCGCTCCGCCACGGCCCGACCTCGCCAACGGTCTCCACGTCCACCAGTAGCAGGCTGACAACAGGATTGTCAAGTCTTTTGACACTAGGACGCTTCGACCGTCCGCGGCCAGCGGACCTGGTGGAGCTTGTACGGGAACGGCGGGGTCCACGAGGGCGGCGGGTGCGGGTAGTTCTCCTCCCGCAGGTCCGGCCGCTCCGCGGCCTCGCCTGCGTGCACCCTCAGGAACACGCCGCCGGGGCTCACTCGCTCGACATCCTCTACAGGTACGACCACCCGGCGCTCCCACAACGGACCGGCGGCGAAGGGCGGGGCGCCCGGGTCCGGAAAGTCCCCCGCCACCACCACCGCGCACACCCGTCGGCTGTCGGGATCCACCACCACCGACTCCACCCGGCCCACCTCCTGGTCCGTGGCGTACACCGCCTGCCCGACCTCCGGCTGCACCACCTGACGCCAGGTTGGGGGGATGTCCAGCCCCGTCAGGTGGTTGGAGATTCCCCGCACCCCGGGCACGCGGGCGATCGCCCGCTCCAGCGCCCGCGCCGCCTCCAGGGACGGAAGCGTACCCGTGACCTCCACCACGCCGTCCCGCACCCGGAGGTAGTAGCCCACGAGGTGACGCGTGGCTTCGTCCGCCTGCACGGACGCCACGACCTGCTGCAGCAGCTGATGGTCCACCACCAGCTCGTTGTGTACGTCCACCACACCGGGGACGGACCGCGCCACCTCCTCCGCCCGGCTGGCCAGGGCACGGCTGTGTACGTGACCCCGCAGCCGGACCACCCCGTCGGTCACCTCGGCGCGTACGGGGAGGGCCAGGGTCCGGAGCAGCTCCTCTCGCTGGAGCGCCTCCTCCACGTCCCGCTCCAGCTCGTCGTCCGGCCGGTAGCCGGGCAGGCGCGCCACCGCGTCCCGGGAAGCTTCTAGGACTACCACGCCGTCCTCCACGGTACCCACCCAGTCCGCGGGGACCGCCACGTCACGGGAAAACAGAAGGCCCTGGCGGACCACCAAGTGCTTCACGCGCCCCGTGGCCGCGTCCACCAGCACCTGGTCCACCCGGCCGATGGGGCCGTCGCTGGCCAGCACCCGCTGGCCCCGGCGGATGGTGACCAGCCGCTCCTCCGGGCGGGCTTCCGCCGGGCCTGACATCTGGCGCTGCAGCCCCTCCATGCGCCGGAGCGAACCCGGCAGCACCAGCCACGCGCCACCCTCCCGCAACCCACGCCAGCCGGGCCACGAAAGCGACGCGGGCGCGTGCGCCTCTGCCTGCCAGTTGGGGAGCTGTTCCAGCTGCGCCAACGACCCACGAACCCAGACGGCCTCCTCCGTGGCGTCCTCCACCGCCTCCGCGGGCAGCACCACTTCCCGCCCCGAGCCCAGCCGGACCACCAGGGCGACCACGCGCCGCTCCCGGGGGCTCACCACCACTTGTGCCAGCTCCCCCGCCACGCCGTCGGAGGCGTGCACGGTAGCTCCGGGGCGGATCTCCAGCCGCGCCGAACCCTCGCTCCTGCTCATCCCGTGAGCCTCCACGTCAGCTTCGGTGTCGCCCTCCCAGTGTCAGCCGGGGGCGGCGCTTTTGTCAACGTATAGACCTTGACGGCTTCAGCCGGGCTGGATAGCGTGGAGCGCCGGGGAATTACGGGGAGGGATCTCAGTCCAGAGGGCCGGCCGGTGCCACAAGCTCACCGCGACCGGACAGCAGGCCCAGGCCCCGCTCGCGAGCGGCCCGCTCTACTGCCCGGTCCACCCGGATACCGAACGCGTACACGAGGAATGGGCCGGGCAACCCGGCCTGCCGGAGTTTGTTCCGGAAGGCGCTCGACCCCACCCGGTCAGCCCACCGGCGCAACGCAGACACGGACAGCCGGGCCTTGGACTCCACCACGACAGTCAGACGGTTGCCCGAAGGATCCTCGCAAACCGCCGCCAGGTCCACCTGCCCCTCACCGTCCACCGGGATCGGGTGCGGCCCTTCCAGGACACGGAGGCCCTTGTCCTCCAAGACCATCAGCAGGATGTCTTCCGCGTGTTCCTCCACGGTGAGCCCGAGGGTGTCTTCCAGCCGGCCCACCCGCGCGTCGACCCCGTGCAGCGCTGCCACGACCTCGGAAAGCTGCTCCTGAGTCCGCCGCTGCGCCTCCGCTAGCTCCGCCAGCGCCTGCTCCAGCCGCCCTACCCGCTCCTCCGTCCGCCGCTGCGCCTCCGCCAGAGCGCGTACCTCCGAAGCAAGAGCCGCCAGCTCCTGCTGGATCCGTTCCTGGCCCACAGCCAGACGCCGGACGAGCTCCGGGAGCTGCAGGAAGTCCTCGCCCAGGAGGGTGATACGGAGGGCATTCTTCCACTCCGGCCGCTCCTCCAGAAGGCGCAGTAGGTCGGCCAGGTCCGTCACCGTGAACCCCATGGCCCTATTGTAGCGCGCCCCGGCTCGTCTCCGCGGTATACTCGTCCCGCTTCCCCCGTTGGCGGGCGGAGGAGCATCAAGCAATGTGGCTTGACAGAGCCCGAGGAGGGACCGTGACCGCTCTGGACATCCTCTGGTTTTTCTTCATCGCGTCAGCCCTGCAGCCGGTCCTGCAGCGGCGCTGGCTGGAGGCGGCGCGGCTGCGCCTGATCCACGAGTTGGAACGCGCGCGGGGGTCTCGGGTGATCGCCATGATCCACCGCCAGGAGACCATGAGCCTGCTGGGTTTCCCCCTGGTCCGCTACATCGACATCGACGACTCCGAGGCGGTCCTGCGCGCGGTGCGCTTCACACCCCCGGAGATGCCCATCGACCTCATCCTCCACACTCCCGGGGGTCTCGTGCTGGCCGCGGAGCAGATCGCCCGCGCCCTCCAGGCCCACCGGGGGAAGGTCACGGTGTTCGTGCCTCACTACGCCATGTCGGGCGGCACCCTCATCGCCCTGGCCGCGGACGAGATCGTCATGGATCCGCACGCGGTCCTCGGGCCCGTGGATCCCCAGTTGGGCCAGTACCCTGCGGCCTCCGTCCTTAAGGTGCTGGAGCGCAAGAACATCAACGAGGTGGACGACCAGACGGTGATCCTGGCGGACGTGGCGGAGAAGGCCTTGCGTCAGGTCCGGGCCGCGGTCCGGGACCTGCTGGCCGACAAGATGCCCCCGGAACGCGCGGACGCCGTGGCGGACGCTCTGAGCTGCGGCAGGTGGACCCACGACTACCCCATCACCGTAGAGGAGGCCCGGGAGCTGGGGCTGCGTGTGTCCACGGAGATGCCCCCGGAGGTCCACCGCCTGATGGCCCTGTACCCACAGGCAGGGCCCCGCCGGCCGTCGGTGGAGTACGTGCCGATCCCCTACGCGCCGCCCACGCCGCGGCCCGTCCCGGGTCGAGGCCCCGGCCGGCCCCGGGAATAGCTCGCGAGCTGGGGGTTTGTTACCACAGGCGTCGGCCTGGTGGGGCCCGGCAACTACGCCCTGGACCGGCTGCTCGGCCTGTCGGTGCCCCTGGAGCCCGCAGGGCTGGTCAGGGGACTTGCTCGGCCGGTCGGACGGTCCTCGGGAGGGCCTGCGGGCGAGCCCGGCGGCTTCGGTACTCCGGCTTCCACCGCAGCCACCATCGTTCCAGCGAACCGAACACCCAGAAGAGCAGGAGGATGACCCCCACCACCAGCGCGATGAGCGCCAGCGTCAGCGACGCGTTGTACGTGCTCTGGGCGAAGGACAGCAGGTACCCCAGGCCCTGGCTGGAAGCCACGAACTCGCCCACCACCGCGCCGGTGAAGGCAAAGCCCACCGCCACCTTCAGGCCGCTGGCTACCCACGCGGTCACGGACGGAACGTACACCTCGCGGATCACCTCGCGCCGTCCCCCGCCCAGGGTCCGGACGCGCTCCACCAGCCGTCCGTCCACCTCCCGGATGCCGGTGTAGGTGGCGAAGAACATGACCACCATTACCAGCAGGAAGCTGAGGGCCACCTTGGAGGCCATTCCGATCCCCAGCCAGATCACGAAGACCGGCGCCAGGATCACCCGCGGGATCGCGTTCAGCAGCGCCATGGCAGGCTCCACCACCTGCGCCAGGGGGCGGAAGCCCGCGCACACCAAGCCTAAAAGCGCCCCGGTGCCCGTGCCCAGGACGAGGCCTGCCAGCGCCTCCGTGACCGTCACCCGGAAGTGGGGCCACACCTGGCCTGACCGGACCAGCTCGTAGACCACCCACCCCACCCCGCTGGGGGGAGGGAACAGGAACGGGTCCAGCCAGCGGGCGCGGCTCGCCAGCTCCCAGCCACCCAGGAACAGCGCCAAGCCCACCGCGCGGCTCATGCCGACAGCTCCCAGCCCATGCGTGCCACCTCGACCCGCAAGGTGTCCCACACCGCGCGGACCAGCGGCCCGAACTCGCTTTCCGCGCGCACGGCCACGGGGTCCCGGGGCCGTCCGAAGGGGACCCGGTACACCGCCACGATGCGTGCGCCGGGTCCCGCAGACATCACCGCCACCCGGTCGCAAAGGCTGATGGCCTCCTCCAGGTCGTGGGTCACGAGCAATACCGCCGTCCCTGCCTCAGCCACCAGCCGACAGAAGTCCACCTCCAGCACGTGGCGCACGATGGCGTCCACGCTGGCGAACGGCTCGTCCATCAGTAGCAGCCGCGGCCGTACGGCCAGCACCTGCGCGAGCGCTACCCGCTTGCGCATCCCGCCGGATAGTTCCGAGGGGTAGTGGTCGCCGAACCCCTCCAGGCCGACCCGGCGAAGCCACCGGTCCGCCTGCTCGTGAGCCTCGCGCGGGGAGGCGCCGCGGAAACGTAGGGGCAACGCCACGTTCTCCCGCGCCGTGCGCCAGGGGAGCAGCGCGTCGTCCTGAAACAGGATCCCGACTTCGAGGCTAGGACCGCGCACGGGGTTCCCGAACACCTCCACCCGCCCGGCCTCGGGCTGCACGAGCCCGGCCACGCACCGGAGTAGGGTGCTCTTGCCGCAACCTGAGGGGCCCACCAGGCCCACGAACTCGCCCTCGCCCAGTTCCAGGTCCACACCGCCCAGGACCCGGTGAGACCCGTACCGGACTTCCAGACCCCGAACCCGCAGCGCGCTCACAGCCCCTCCACGATGGCGTTGCTCACCAGCTCCGCGGGATCCACCGGGCGGCTCAGTACACCTGCCTGAGCCTGCAGGTCGGCGACGCGACGGGCCGCGGCCAGGTCGATGCGCCCCGACTGCGGGTAGAGGGATCGGCGGTGGCGCGCCAGCACAGCCTCGAACAGGTCCCGATCGCCGCCCGCCACCAGCTCCGGCGGGAGCGCTTGCACCACGAGCCGGGGGGTCCCGTAGTGCACCAAGCGCAGGGCCCGCGTCAGGGCCCGCGCCAGCGCCCGCATCTCCGCCTCGCGGGCCTGCCACTCGTCCCTGCGCACCGCCACCCCCATGAACTCGTACGGACCACCCAGGAAGCGCTCGGCCTGCTTCAGGTCCATCAGGTTCGCCAGCACCCGCCCTCCGCCGCGGCTGAGAAGAGTCAACGCGGGCTCCTGCACCATCCCCACGTCCACGTGGCCCACCCGCAGCGCCTCGAACAGGTTCGGCCCCAACACCGCGAACCGGACCCGCTGGGGATCCACCCCCGCCCGGCGCATCAGGTACAGCGCCAGGACGTGGTCCGCGTTCCCGAGCCCCGAGACCCCCACCGTTCGGCCTGCTAGGTCCTCCAGTCGTCGGATGCGATCCGCCTGGCCCGGCGCCGTCACCAGGGCGAACAGCGGCAGTCTCCCGGTGGTGAAGAAGCGGACGATGCGCGCGCCCCGCGCGTACGCCCCGAGCGCCACGTCAAACGACGTGGCGGCGTAGTCCACCGCGCCGGCCACCAGGGCCTGCATGGCCGCCGCGCCGCCGCGGAAGTACACCAGCTCCACGTCCAGCCCCTGTTCCGCGAAGTAGCCGTGGTGCCGGGCCACCTCGTAGGGGACCACGCACAGCAGCTGCCCGCAGAACCCCAACCTCACCCGGCGGCGGGTCTGCGCGGAGCCGGTACGCGCCAGCGCGTGCCACCCCGACAGGCCCACGGCCACCAGCCAGGCCAAAAACCGCCGCCGCGGTAGCCGCGGGGTGTCCACGGCAAGCTCCTGGCAGCAGCGCTCGGTCGGATCCAAGTGCGTGTTCGGCATCCCGTCACCTCCTGCGTCCGGGTCTGCCATCCACCCGGCCCGTCCGGGCGGGCCCTCTACGACCCACCTTGCCCGCTACGGGGCCGGCCGGAGTCGCGGGCCGCACACGTCTGGGACTGCTCGGGGAACTGTAAGGATGCGGCCGCGCGCGGTCAGGCGACGCGGGGGTCGGCGTGGCGGGAGCTAACCCGCCGCCCCCGCGGAGGACAGATGCACTGCCGCGGCGCAAACGGGAGGTACAGTTCGTGCAGCGAGCCCATGCTGGCCATAGTGTAGACCAGCGCCGAGGATGGCATCAACCGCGCCGGGCCAACCACGGCCAGGCCACGAAGGTAGCTGAGCCCACGGCCAGCAGCGCGGCAAGGAGGAGGGAGACCCCACGGGGCTCCTGGGGCACGCCTTCCACCCCCAGCGGGACCACCGCGTCCGGCGGGAGACCCCGCGCCTGCAGCCACGCCACCCGCAGCCCCTCCACCTGCCGGACCTCCCTCAGCCGCAGGACCTCCGACCGAACCCGTAGGGGTTCGGGGATGAACACGTCGAGGGACTCGGTGGGCAGCCCCGTGGGCAGCTCCAGAAGCGCCGGGCCCCGGGCACGCACCCGGTACATCACCACCGCGGCCCGCTCGCCGGGCTGCACCGGCAGGGTGTCCACCAGCGCGCCGTCCGGGTCCACGCCCGCGGGGACGATCCCCCTGACCACCCGGACGTCCTGCGCACCGCGCAGCAGCGGAACCCGCCACGTCCCCGCGCCGGGATCCGCTCCCACGTAAGTCCGCCGGGAGGGGTTGTGCACCACCGCCACCTCCCGAACGACGAACCAGGGGCCCTCGCGGTCCAGCAGCAACGCGCGCCGCGAGATCCGGAGAGCCAGAGGCTCCCGGGTGGCGTGGAACACGCGCAACGTCACGGCCGCTGGGGTCGGCAAGGACGGGTGAGGGCCGCTGGTGTAGGTCACCCCGTCAAACGCCGCCTGCACCACGTACGTGCGCCGCGCCGCCTGCAGCTGTGCCCGGAAGCGGCCCCGCCGGTCCGTGCGGGCCACTACCTCAACGGGCGGCTTCCCGGGTTCCATCCCTACCACGCGGACCTCCACGCCCGCCACCGGTCGGCCCGTTTCGCCGTGCACGACCACGCCCTCTACCACGCTGGCCGCCGCGGAGGCCGCGGCCAGCAGCACCGTGGCGCAAGCCAACAGGACGGCCGCCCGACAGGTCCAGCCCCGCCCGCCTTTCCCCTCAGCCGCCTGCCTCACCGTCATCCGACCACGTCCACGGGCTGCGGCGTCCGAACCGGTACACCACGTAGCCCGCGCCGCCGGCTGCCAGTGCCGCGGGCGCGAGCCAGAGCACCCAGCCGGAGCCGGCGGCGGGAGGGGTCGCCAGCACCGACGGCCCGTACCGCTCCACGAAGTACGCCAGCACTGCGTCCTCGGTTTCCCCCTGCGCCAGCTTCTCCCGGATCACCGCCCGCATCTGCGCCGCCAGCTCTGAGGTGGAGTCCGCCACCGTCCGGCCCTCGCACACCGGGCACATCAACCGCGAGGCCACCGCGCGAACCCGCTGGTCCAGATCCCCGGAGGCCCACGCCGCCGTGCACCACAGCGTCGCCAGGACTGCGGCCACCACGCCGCCGCGCCACCTCACGGTCCCCCGCCCTCCCGCGGGCCGCGCAGGACCCGCAGCACCTCCCGAACTGCCCGGCCCCGGTGCCCGTCCCGCGCAGGCTGCACTCGCAACGGCCAGGGGTCGAGGGCGAAGACCGCGCGCCTGCCCCCTCCCCGCGGCCACAGGGTTACCGCCGTACCCAGCCCCGCCAGGAGGGCGCCCACCCAAACCCAGCGCACCAGGGGGTTCACCCACGCGCGGAGCGTGGCGGAGCCGTCCGGCTGGAAGGCCCACAGGACCACGTACACGTCGTCCCGCCAGGTGGATCGGATGGCGGGTCGGCTGACCACCTGCCCCCACCTGGGGTAGAACAGCCGCACCGGTTGCAGCAGCAGGGAGCGTCCACCTTCCTCCCTCAGCTCCACCGTGGCGCGTCGTGCGTCCGCCAGGGCTGTGGCACTTGCTTCCAGGCCCCGGTAACGCAGAACGTACGGACCGACGGCGAAGCTCTGCCCGGGAGCTACCGTCACCTCCCGCTCCCGCACGTACGCGTGGCTGCCCACGATGCCGACGGCCATCACCAGGACCCCGACGTGCACCACGTAGCCCCCGTAGCGCCGGGGCTGCGTCCGGAACGCCTCCAGAAGGCCCTGGAGGTAGCCCCGGCCGATCCGC
>JBKBVM010000062.1:0-8498 GCA_046289555.1 bacterium | reverse complement strand
GCCGAGCCCGCGGTCCAGGGGGATGCGGTTGAAGCACCGGAACGCGAACGCCACGTCCCGGACGCCCGCGCGGGCTGCCAGCGCCTTCGCAGCCCGGTACACGGTGTTGCGCTCGTCCCGGGGAAGCACGTCCTCCCCCTCCCCGGCCACCTCCACCCGGGGCCGGTCCGACAGGGCCGCCTCGACCTCGTTGCGCAGATCCAGCGCCATCGCGAGGCAGTCGAACCCCGACCCGAGGTTGGCCGAGGTGGCCGGTACCGTCACCCGCACCCGCATTCGGACCTCCAGACAACGAGAAACCCTCCGGCGCCGAAACCCGGCGAACGGAACATCCACCGGAATCCAGCCGCGGAGGGCAACAACCGCCCTTATCTCTCGGAATGCCTTCCGCGGGAGTTGGCACCTTGCCGGCTGTCTGCCGGTAGGTTGCCGGGGGTCATCGGGCCCGTCCCTCGCCCACTCTGGATAAGGGTGTTGCTATTCAGTTGTCCTGTTGACGCAACGCTACCAGCTCCGTCCCCGGGTGTCAAGCGCCGTCCGGCCACAGCCCTAGGATGGCGCCGTCCCGCACCCGCACGTACCCGCGGTCGCAGACGCGGAAGTGCGGGATGGCAAGCCCCGCCAGCACGTCCACGGTCAGCGAAGGCCGGGGGCCCACCGCGCCCAGACCTCGCAGCGCTTGGTCCACCTGCACCTCCCGCCGCGCCACCTCCTCCAGGGGATCCACGGACACCACCCCCGCCACGGGGGCCGCCAGCTCCGCTAGCACCTTTCCGCCCGCGCACACCACGACCCCGCCCCCCAGGGCTACCATGCGCGCGAGGGCGCACTGGAGGTCCTCGGGCGACTTCCCCACGGCCAGCAGAAGCGGGCTGTCCCACGGCATGCTGGTGGCGCAGGCGCCCCGGCGCAGCCCGAAGCCACGGACGAAGCCCACGAAGGGCGCTCCGCCACCCTGCCGGTCTAGGGCGGCCACCAGGCACAGGTCGCCGTCGGGCACCAACCAGCCGTCCCGCACCGGGACGTCCGCCTCACCCTCCCGGGTTACCAAGTGCGTGACCATCTCCACCACCCGCACCCGAACCGTCCCGCGCGCAACCGGTGCCCGTACCCGGTACGCGTCCACAGGCGGGAGCTCCAGACGGAGGGTACCCAGCAGCTCGTGCGGGTAGCGGTGCGGCGGCACGGAGACCAACGGCTTTCCGTCCCGGGCCACCACGCGGCCGCTGCTGACGACCACGGTGGGGTGGAATTCCCTGAGGTCCGGCACCAGGCTGAAGTCCGCGTACCTGCCCGGAGCCAGCCCCCCCACCTCACCGTCCAGCCGGAACCGCTCCGCCGGCACCAGGGTGGCCGCGCGGACCGCGGCCACGGGGTCCATGCCCAGCCGCACCGCTTTGCGAACCACCGCGTCCATGTAGCCCTCCTCCAGGATCTCCCGCGCCCCGGCGCTGTCCGTCACCAGACACAGGCGCCTCAGGTCCACGTCCGCGGACCGCCACAGCTCCGCCACAGCCTCCAGCTCCTGCCGGATCTTGCCCTCCCGTACCATGGTGTGGTAGCCGAGCCGTAGCCTCTCCCGTACCTCCTCGGCGGTGGTGGGCTCGTGGCACGAGGTGACCCCCGCGGCCGCGTAGGCGGCCAGGCGCGCCCCCCGGGCACCGGCGGCGTGTCCCTCCACCACCTTTCCCGCCGCGTGGGCGAGCTCTACCAACTCCAGCAGCCGAGGGTCCTCCCGCAGCACCAAATTTCCCCAGTACACCTCGCCCAGCCCCACCACCAGGCCGTCGCCGAGGAGCTCGCGGTACGCGTCCACCGACGGCGCGTGCCGCTCTAGGTGCGGGGCTGTGGCAGCCAGGGGCGGCAGCGTCGCGTACACCTTAACCGGTAGGCTTCGCAGAGCGTCCAGGGCCGCCCGCACGCCCGGCTCCCCCGCCACGTAGGCCAGCTCGGAGAGTTCCGTGATCAGGCACGTGGTCCCGCCCGCCAGGATGTGGGGGATCGCCGCGTGCGGGCTGTAGCGGGCGCCGAATAGGTGGGTGTGCGCGTCCACCAGCCCCGGCACCACCACCTGGCCCCGCGCGTCCAGCACGTGGGTGTCGGAGCCCACGAGCCCGTCCAGCCACGGACCCACGTACGCCACCCGTGCCCCCTTCACCGCCACGATCCAGTCCCTCAGCAGCTCGCCGGTGTACACGTCCAGCAGTACGCCGCCGGCGACCACCAGATCCGCAGGCTGTCGCCCCTGGGCCACGCGCATCAGCTCTACACGCCAGCTGGGTCTTTGCATGCCGCCCTCCCCGGAGTTCACTTCCGGTCCATCGTACAATGGCTACGTGAGCCCCATCCTGGTACAGATCGGGCCCTTCGCCATCCGCTGGTACGGCGTCATGGTAGCCCTGTCCATCCTGGCCGGCATTGCGCTCACCCGCCGGGCTGCGCCGCGGGCGGGACTGCCTGCGGACCTTCCGGACCGGGTGGTCCTCGGCTTCGTGCTGACGCTGTTCGCGGGCGCCCGGTTGGCCTACGTGCTCTCGCACCCCGCCTTCTACTTGGCCAACCCCGTGGAGGTCCTCCGGATCGACCGCGGCGGCCTGTCGTCCCACGGCGCCATTGCGGCGGGACTCCTGTACGCCGCGTGGCTGGCCCGGCGGGAGCGGATCTCCGCGTGGTCCTTCACGGACGCCTGCGCCACGTGGATCCCCCTGGCCAACGCCCTGGTGCGGTGGGGGAACTTCATGAACGGCGAGCTGTACGGGGATCCCACCTCCCTGCCCTGGGGCGTGGTGTTCCCCACCGCGCCCGACGCGCCCCGGCACCCGCTGCAGCTGTACGAGATCCTCACCTCCCTGGTGCTGTTCGCGCTGGCTCAGCGGTGGCTGTCGCGTCGGCGCTTCGAGGGCGAGGTGTTCTGGAAGACGGTGGGCGGCTTGTCCGCAATCCGGTTCCTCCTCGACCTGCTGCGGTCCGAGTACCGTGTGCTAGGCCCCTTCGCTCTGGGCCAGCTGGCCGCAGCGGTGCTGGTGGCAGCCTCCCTGGTGTTCCTCCTGAGGGGCAGTAAGCCTGCCGCCTCAAAGGCCGAGGGGTAGGGATTCGAACCGTCGGCCGCGAAGTTATACTTTGTGACCCAGTCCAGAGGGTTCGAGCGGACAGGCCATGGACGTGACCGTGGTGCGTGAGCAGCTTCGGGCGATGCGGGAGGCCAGCGAGGCCAGACCCCTGGTCTTCGGCTTCGCGGGGGAACCTTACGACCCCGCGCTGGAACAGTTTGCGGAAGGTGTGCGGGACGTGTTCCAGCGGCACGGCCATCACTTCCGCCCCGAGGGCGACGGACAGCTGCGGCTGGTGTTCAACTTCGTGAACCCCGGCCGGCCTCGGGCTTACCGGCGTCGCGCCAAGGCCACCTTCGTGGTGGCGGTGGTCCTGGAAGCCCACCCCCCGGAGGACGTGCTGCGGGCGGGCTACCCTCTCCTGGTCCGCTCCCTGGCCAACCTGTGCGTGTACCTGGTCCGACACCCTGAGGGGATCCGCACCTATTTCGTGACGCTGGAACAGGGCTACTACGCGGTGGCGGGAGAGTTCGGGTCGCGAGAGTACTTCGAGGGGGTGTACGAGAGGCTGCAGCCCCTGGCGTGTTCGCAGCTGGTGATCGACAACGTGTTCGATCCTGACCTGCCCCCCGAGCTGTGGGAGGGAGACGAGCTGACCCGGGAGCTGGCAGAGGCGGGGCGCCGCCTGGACGCCCTGGGGCTGCTGCCCGCGCCGTTTCCCATCGACCAGCTCCTCTCGCCCCGGGACCTCCGCCACATCGAGCTCCTGTACGGGATCGGGGGACTGAGTTACGGCAACCTCAGTGTCCGCAAGGATTCCACGCGGTTCTGGATGAGCGCCAGCGGGGTCAACAAGGCCAACATGCGGGTGGTGGGGCGCGACATGCTGCTGGTGAAGGGATTCGACCCAGAGCGGGCTGCCATGATCCTCAGCGTGCCTCCCCACGTGCAGCCCCGGAGGGTCTCCGTCGACGCCATCGAGCACTGGATGATCTACACCGAACACCCGCAGGTGGGAGCCATCGTCCACGTGCACGCGTGGATGGAGGGCGTCCGCTCGACCCTCGTCAACTACCCCTGCGGCACCCTCCAGCTGGCGCAGGCGGTGGCGGATCTGGTCCGGCAGGCCCCCGATCCGGGGCGAGCGGTGGTGGGGCTGAAAAACCACGGGCTCACCATCACCGGTCCCGACCTCCGCGACATCTTCGACCGTCTGGAGCGAGGGTTCATCCGCCAGGTGCCCATGGAATAGCCGCATGCGGGCCCTCCTCTTCCACCCCACGGTGCCCCGCTACCTCCTCACCCGGGCCGTGGGGAGCCTGTGGGAGCCCGCGTACTGGAGCGGGCTTTCGGCCCTGCGCCTGCGGGAGCTGCCGGAGGTGCCCCTGCCGGGCCGTGACTGGGTCCGGGTTCGGGTACGGATGGGCGGCATCTGCGGCAGCGACCTGCACCTGGTTACCCTGCAGGCCAGCCCGTCGGCTTCCGCCTTCGCCTCCTTCCCGTTCGTCCCCGGCCACGAGAACGTGGGGGAGGTGGTGGAGACGGGGCCTGGGGCCGCGGACCTGCCCCTAGGGCAGCGGGTGGTGGTGGAGCCGGTGTTGCCCTGCCGTGCCCGTGGCTTTTCCGACCCGTGCGACCCGTGCCGAGCCGGTGAGTACCACCTGTGCGTGCGGACCACGGACGGCCACCTGAGTCCCGGCCTGATGGTGGGAGCGTGCCGCGACACCGGGGGGAGCTGGGGCGAGACCTTCGTGGCTCACCGGTCGCAGGTGCTCCCCATCCCCGACGCCGTCCCCGACCAGAACGCGCTGCTGAGCGAGCCCGCAGCCTGTGCCCTCCACGCCCTGCTGCGCCGGCGGCCCGCGGACCACGATACCGTCCTGGTCATCGGCGGCGGGGTGATCGGCCAGGCAGTGGTGGCTTGCTTACGGACCCTGGGCTGCAGCGCCAGGGTGGTCGTGCTGGTCAAGTACGCCTACCAGGCGGAGCGAGCTCGAGCCCTGGGCGCGGACCACACGGTGCAGCTGCAGGGCGCGGACGGGCACTACGAACCGCTGGCGGAGCTGCTGGGAGCCCGGCTGCGCAGGCCCCTTCTGGGCAAGCGGGTGGTGGTGGGAGGCGCGCGGCTGGTGGTGGACTGCGTGGGCTCCGGCCGCAGCCTGGACGACGCCCTTCGCCTAGCCGGCCCCGGGGGTACCGTGGTGGTGCTGGGCCTGGCGTCCCTCCCCCGCGGCGTGGACTGGACCCCGGTGTGGCTGAAGGAGTTGCGGGTGGTGGGCAGCTACGCGTACGCGGTGGAGGACTGGCAGGGCCGGCGGGTCCGGACCCTGGAGCTGGTACTTCGGTGGATGGAGGAAGGGAAGCTGGACCTTTCCAGCCTGGTGACCCACCGGTTCCCCCTGGATCGCTACGGGGACGCCCTGCGGACGGCACTGGGGAAGTCGGCGGGGAAGGCGTTCAAGGTGGCGTTTCAGTTTCCGTAACCACGCCCAGGGGAGGTCAGGATGGAGGTCATGGGCACGGTCCGGCCTGCAGAACAGGTGGCGCGGCGCCCTGTGGAACGGGCTGCGGGCGCGTGGGTGCAGGTGCTGGTGGGACCCGCCGAGGGCGCGCCCAACTTCGTCCTGCGCAAGTTCACCCTCGAGCCCGGTGGGGTCATCCCTCTCCACCGCCACCCCACCGTGGAGCACGAGCAGTACGTGCTGTCGGGGCGGATCCGCCTCACCCTCGGCGACCAAGTCGAGGAGGTAGCGGCCGGCGACGTGGTGTTCATCCCCTCCGGTGTGGCCCACCGTTACGAGAACCCCGGCCCGGAGGCCGCGGAGTTCCTGTGCGTGGTCCCGCAGACCGCCTCCTACGAGACCGAGTGGCTGGAGTGAGGGGGCCGACTAGGCCCGGACCTCCTGCCGCTGGAACAGCACGTAGGTGGCCGCGAACAGCAGGATCACCACTGCCACCAGGGCCGTGAACTGCGGCCAGACGATCAGCAGGCTCTGTCCCAACGGCAGCGGCGTACCCAGCACCGCGCCTTCTAGTTGCGTGATGAGGACCGGCCCCAGGGATCGCACCGCGGGGTTCAGCAGGGCGATCACCGTCTCCGCGTACAGGGTGTTGGGCGAGAACCGCGCCAGCAGCAGCTGCAAGCGCGCCTGAGCCAGCTCCTCCGCCACGCCGCCGTACTGGGTAGGTCGCAGCGCCTGCGAGATCAGCGCGGCCAGCATGTCCCAGAACACCGCGAACAGCAGCCACACGGCGATGGCGGTCATGGCGGAGGTGGCCGGCTGCCGGAACACCGCGGAGAACAGCATGCTGAGGCCCATCCAGATCCCCGCGTAGGCCAGGGTGGCCACCAGGAACAACAGGCCCCGCGCCACCTCCTCCCCACCGGGCGGCAGCCCCAGCACGAACAGGCCCATGCCCGTGACCACCACCCACAGGGCCACCAGGGTGATGGCCAGGGTCGCCAGCCCTGCCAGGAACTTCCCCAGGATCAGGGCGTCCCGGTAGATGGGCTGGCTGAGCACCCGGCTCAGGGTCCTCCGGCTGTACTCGCCGTTGATGGCGTCGAACCCCAGGGCGATGGCGGTGAGCGGGATCAGAAAGCCCAGAAAGCCCACGAAGGAAGGCAGCGGCTCACGGGCGGTGGTGAACAGCCGGAGGAACAGGAAGGGGTCCTCCCCGATGGTCTGCCGGATACTCTGGGTGGCCGCGTAGACGGTGCCCACCGCGGTGAGGAGCATGAGGGTCTCCAGGATCTGCATCCGGATGCCCGTGAGGTGGTCCGCCAGCTCCTTGTACACCACCGCCCAAAGGCCCGTCCACGGCGAGCCCTCCCGCCGGGCCAGGGCCTGCGCGCTCGACTGCGCCACCTGCGTGCTCACGCAGCACCTCCCGACTCCGCCTCCAGCTGCTGGAAGTACCGGCCGTACACCTCGTCCAGCCCCGGGCGGTCCACGCTCAGCGCCAGCAGCTCCCCGGACGCCACCACGCGGCGCGCGATCTCCGCGCGGCAGTCTACCCGCGCCTCCACCCGGTAGGTGTCGCCGTCGGTCCGGGTCACTCGCACCACCCCGGGCACCTCCCGGAGGGCCCGCTCCACCTCCGCGCCCCGGGCCTGCACGTGGATCCGGTAGGCGCCGCCCAACACCCGCTCCCGCAGCTCGTCCACGGTCCCCTCCAGGACCATGCGGCCGCGGTGAAACAGCCCCACCCGGTCACACACGCTCTGGACCTGGTGCAACAGGTGCGAGGCCAGCAGCACCGTGAGCCCGTCCCGCTTCAGGCTCCGGATGAGGGCGAGGAACTCCAGCGCCGCCTCAGGATCCAGCCCCAGGGTGGGCTCGTCCAGGATGGCCACCTGGGGCTGCTTGAGCAGCACGTCCGCAAGCCCTAGGCGCTGCTTCATCCCGCGGGAGAACGTCCCCACCTTCCGGTGCGCCACGTCCTGCAGTCCCATCCGCTCCAGCACCTCGCCGATCCTCCGGTTGGCCTCCGTGGAGGGAAGGCCGTTGAGGGCCGCGGTGTAGCGCAGGTTCTCCCACGCGGTGAGCTCGTCGTAGAAGCCCACGGAGTCCGGCAGGTATCCCACCCGCCGCTTCACCTGCAGGGGCTGGCGGGTCGGGTCCCACCCGAGCACCCGGGCGGTCCCGGCGGTGGGCTCCGTCAGCCCGAGCAGCATCAGGATGGTGGTGGTCTTGCCCGACCCGTTGGGGCCCAGCATCCCGAACACCTCCCCCGTGTTCAGGCGGAGGTTGAGGTCCTGGACCGCCACGAGGTCGCCGTACCGCTTGGTCAGACCGACCGTCTCGACCGCGACGCTCATCGCCGCCCGTACCGCGACACCGCCTGCCCGACCACCACCAGGGCGGCCGCGATGAGGACGACCCCCACGATCCCCCACAGGGTCCGGGTGAGGACCGTGATGCGGAAGTCCGCGGAGGCGGATCCCTCGTTGCCGCTAGCGGTGATCGTCACCATGTAGTCGCCCGCGATGGCCCGCGCGGACGGCCGCACCCGCGCGGTGACCTCCCGCTCTCCCCGGGGCGGGATCTCGTCGATGCGCTCAGGCTCGAAGGTGACCTCCCACCCGGAGGGCGGAGATGCGGACAGGGACACGTTCCGGGCTGGAGCAGACCCTTCGTTCTTGATCACCACCTTCAGGGGCTCCGTGGCCCCCGCGTACGCGCGGCCGGAAAGCCGCCCCTCCGGCGCGGTGACCCGCAGCTCGGGACGGCCCGTCACCTCCGCGGTCAGCCGTAAAGTCGCGCTGGTCCCCCCGCCCACCGCCCGGACCGTGATGGGGTACGTGCCTGCAGGGGTGTCCTGCGGCATGCTCACCTCCACCTCCACCTCCCGCGACTCCCCCGCCTTGACCGGCACGCTGGTCACCTGCTGGGCCAGCAGGCTGAAGTTCACCTGGAACCGTCGGGGCGCTTCCGCGTCCAGCTG
>JBKBVM010000061.1:0-8501 GCA_046289555.1 bacterium | reverse complement strand
CTCCAAGGCCTGCAGCCCCCTCAAATGAAGATCCGCTGACGTGCGCCACACCGCGCTGCTGGTCCTCCTCGTGATGGCCGCCTCCGCCCTGCGGGTCGCCCGGCTGGACGTCCCCTCGCGCATGGTCTTCGACGAGATCTACTATGCCCGCACCGCGCACGAGTACCTCACCGGCCAGCCCATCTACGAGTGGACGCACCCTCCCCTGTCCAAGCTGCTGGTGGCGGTGGGCATCCGCGTGGCGGGGTTTGAAGCGTGGGGCTGGCGGCTGGTGCCCGCGGTGTTCGGGACCCTGCTGGTCCCCGCCCTGTACGCCTTCGGGACCCTGGCCACGGGCCGGCCGTCGGCGGGCCTGGCGGTCGCCGCTTTGGGTGCGCTGGACTCCATCTGGGTGGTGGAGTCCCGGATCGCCAAGCCCGAGGTGTTCCTCACCACCTTCAGCGTGCTGGCCTACGCCCTCGGGTGGGCTGCGGTGCGCACCGGGCGGTGGGGGTACCTGGCGGCCGCAGGGGCCGCAGCAGGGGCGGCGTGCGCGACCAAGTGGACCGGTCTGGCCAGCCTGGCCGCGCTGGGATTCCTGGTGGCGCTGGCGTGGCGGAGCCTCGGCCGGCGCTGGCCAGGCTGGGCTGTAGCGGCCAGCCTCCTGGCCGTGCCGCTCGTTGTGTACGCCGCCAGTTACGTCCCGCACTTAGCCCGGGGGGAGGGTCTGACCGACCTGGTACGCTTACACGTCAACATGTACCGCTACCACGCGACCCTACAGGCCACTCACCCCTACGCCAGCCCCTGGTGGTCCTGGCCCCTGCTCCTGCGACCCATGTGGTACTACTACGAAGCCTCCGGTGGCTGGATGAAGGGGATTCTGGCGGTGGGCAACCCCGTGATCTGGTGGGCCGTCCTGCCCGCCGTGGTGGCCGCATCCCGCCAGGTGCGGAGCTCACCGGCCCTGGCCTTTGCGGCCGTCGGGTTTGCCGTGAGTTACTTGCCCTACGCGTTTGTGGGGCGGCTGCTTTTCGTGTACCATTTTACACCGGTCCTACCGTTCGGGTACCTGGCCCTGGCTACGGCCCTGGAGCCGGCGCGGGGCATGCGGGCGCGGTGGATCCGCGCCTACTGGACGGTGGCCGCTTTGGTGTTCCTGTATCAGCTGCCGGTCCTCACCGCATACCCGGTCCCGGCCGCCTGGCTGCGGTGGTGGACGTTCGTCCGTTCGTGGGTTTAGCAGCTCTGCACACCGAGAAGCGGGGGAAGTCCATGACGCTGTTGCTGATCCTCATCTCCGTCCTCCTGGGGGCCGCGGGCCAGGTGCTGCTGAAGATGGGAGCTCTACGGGTGGGGGCACCGCCCGACGTGGGCCTGCTCCTGTGGCGGATCGTCACCAGCCCCCACATCGTCGCCGGCTTCGCCCTGTACGGGGTGGCCAGCGTGCTGTGGATCGTGGTCCTCTCCCGCGCCCCGCTCAGTCTGGCCTACCCGGTGCTGTCGCTGGGGTACGTGATCGTGCTGCTGGCTTCCGCCTACCTGTTCGGCGAGACCATTCCGGCGGTGCGGGTGGCGGGGGTGGCCGCCATCGTCGTGGGACTGGTGCTGGTGAGCAGCAGCGCGTGAGCCCCCGCCAGGACCTCACAGAATCCATATCCGGAGGCGTCAGCGCGTTCCTCCCGTGCCACAACGAGGAGGGCAACGTGGAACGCGTGGTACGGGCGGTGGTGCGCACCCTGGAGGGCCTCGGGGTGCCCTTCGAGGTCATCGTGGTGGACGACGGGAGCACGGACCGCACCGCGGAGGTGGCCCTGCGCCTGGCGCAGGAGGACCCGCGCATCCGGCTAGCCAGCCACCCCCGCAACCTAGGGTACGGCGCGGCCCTAAAGACGGGCTTTTCCGCTTCCCGCTACCCGTGGATCTTCTTCACCGACGGGGACGGGCAGTTCGACCCCCAGGACCTGTCGCGCCTGCTGCCCCACGCGGCGTCCGCGGACCTGGTGGTGGGCTACCGGCTCCGACGCCGGGACCCCCCGCACCGCAGGCTGTTCGGGTGGCTGTGGAACCTGCTGGTGCGCGCTTGGTTCGGCGTCCGGGTGCGGGACGTGGACTGCGCTTTCAAGCTCCTGCGGAAGGAAGTGGTGGAGGGGCTGCCCCTGCGGGCCAACGGCGCGTTCCTCAGCACCGAGCTGCTGTGCCGGGCCTCCGCCCGCGGAGCGCGGGTGGTGGAAGTAGGGGTGCCCCACTACCCCCGGCGGTGGGGGCGTCAGAGCGGCGGCCGGCTGGACGTGGTGGTGCGGGCGTTCGTGGAGCTGTGGCGACTCCGCCGGGAGCTGCGCGGCCACCGCGGGTGAGTGAGACGCCTTTCGGTGAAAAGACGAGGGCAGCAGGTCCGGACCGGGCCTAGCCCGGCTCACCTGCCTCCGCGGGGAACACCACAACCCGCGAGGTGGTCGCCCGCACCCGTACCCGGGCGCCAGGCCTGAGGCCAGCGTCGCCTGAGACCCGGCACCGGACCACCCGGCCTGATGCCAGCCGGACCTCGTACAGCGTCTCCGGGCCGCGGAAGCGGCGGCCGACTACCACCGCGGGTCCGTCCGCATCGGGCTCCACGGCCAGGTCCGCGGGCCGCAGCATCACCTCCACCAACGCGCCTTCCGGAAGCCCGTTGCACGGGAAGTCCCCGAGTTCGGTACGGGCCACGTGGTCGCGGACGCGGCCGGGGAGGAAGTCCGCCTCGCCCACGAAGTCCGCCACGAACCGGCACGCGGGCGCGTGGTAGATCTCCTCCGGAGGCCCCACCTGCCACAGCCGCCCCCGGCTCAGCACCCCAATGCGATCCGCCAGCGCGAACGCCTCCTCCTGGTCGTGGGTCACCACGATGGCAGTGCTCCCCTCAACCTTCAGCAGACGACGCAGCTCCTCCCGCATGCGCCGCCGCAGCTCAGGGTCCAAGCTGCTCAGGGGTTCATCCAGCAGCACCACCGACGGCCTCGGCGCCAGCGCTCTGGCCAGGGCCACGCGCTGCTGCTCTCCTCCAGACAGCTCGTGGGGGAACCGGCCCGCCAGCTCCCCCGCACCCACCCGGTCGAGGATCTCGTGGGCCCGCCGGACCCGTTCGGCCCGGGACATCCCGCGCAGCCCGAACGCCACGTTCTGGAGCACGGTGAGATGCGGGAACAGCGAGGGCTCCTGGAACACCATGCCCACACCGCGCGCTTCCGGCGGAACCCAGCGGGGTCCTGCCACCACCTGGCCCGCCAGCTCCACCCAGCCCTCGTCCGGGTGCTCGAGACCTGCCACGATCCGGAGGGCCGTGGTCTTCCCGCACCCGCTGGGCCCCAACAACACCAGGATCTCCCCGGCCTGCACGGACAGGGTCAGGCCGGACAGCGCCTGGACGGTCCCGAAGCGCTTGGACACGCCCACCAGCCGCACCCAGGCCTCCGGGACGCTTTCCGTTTCCCTCGCGTGCGCGACCATGGGCGATCCTCCCCGTACCCGGTTTAGGCTAGGCGAATTCCGGTACTCGGGTCAATCCGATCTCCACCCGATGGGTCGCCCGAACCCGGCCCAGCTGGGGCCTCAACTCGGGACCGGTGCACCGCCCGATCCAGCAGCAGGACCGGCAGCAACCCCACCGCCAGGATGCAAAGCCCGGACGTGGAAGCCTGCATGAGCCGCTCGTCGCTGGCCAGGAGGTAAAGCCGGACCGCCAGCGTGTCAAAGTTGAGGGGACGCAAAACCAGAGTCGCCGGGAGCTCCTTGAGGGCGTCCACGAACACCAGCAACGCCGCGGTGAAGATGCTTCCCCGCATGAGGGGGGCGTGCACCCGCAGCAGGACGCTGCCGGGTCCGTGGCCCAGGGTCCTGGCGGCTCCCTCCAGGGTCGGCCCGATACGGCTTAACCCCGCCTCCACGGTGCTCAGGGCGGCAGCCAGGAACCGCACCAGGTACGCGTACACCAGGGTGAAGGTGGTGCCGGTCAGGACCAGCCCCGTGGAGATCCCCCACCACCGCCGGAAGTACGCGTCCACGGCGTTGTCCAGCGATCCGAGGGGCACCAGGACGCCCACCGCTACCACCACGCCCGGTACCGCGTAGCCCAGGGACACCACCCGGGCCGCCAGCCGCATCACCGGGGTTGGGGCAAGGCGCAGCCCGTAAGCCAGCAGGGCCGACAGCAGTACCGCCGCGCCGGCCGCGGTGGCGGCCAGGGCGAAGGTGTTGCCCGCCAGGCGGAGGAACGCCCGCCCCCACAGGGGATCCCCGCCCACCCAGGCCATCCACCCGAGGTACGCACCGGGAAGCCCGAACCCCAAGGCCGGAGGGACCAAGCACGCCACCAACGCCAAAGCCGCCCAAAGGCCGTTGAGGGGCTGGGGTCGTGCTTCGCGCACCGGGGCCGCCGGCCGGTGGTACCGCCTCCGGCCCCGGGAGAGCCGTTCTGCGGCCACCACCGCCAGCACGAACCCCATCAGCCACACCGCCAGTTTTGCGGCGCCCAGCACCGATCCGAAGCTGAACCACACCAGGTAGATCCCCGTGGCGAAGGTGTCCAGCTCGAAGTACTTGACCGTGCCGAAGTCCGCCAGCACCTCCATCGCCACCAGGCTCAGCCCTGCGGCGATCCCCGGCCGCGCTACGGGGAGCGCGACCCGGAAGAAGGTGCTCCACGGCCCGTGGCCCAGGGTCCGGCTCACCTCCCACACCACCGGGGACTGCTCCAGCAGCGCCGCGCGGGCCAGCAGGTAGACGTACGGGTACAGCACAAACGTCAGCACGAACACCGCGCCACCCAGGGAGCGGATTTCCGGAAACGGGTAGCCCCGGGTCCAGCCGAACCACTCCCGCAGCGCAGACTGCACCGGGCCCGAGTACTGCAACAGGTCCGCGTAGGTGTACGCCACCAGGTAGGCGGGCACCGCCAGGGGGAGCAGGAACAGCGCCTGGCACAGCCGGCGGCCGGGAAAACGGTACGCGGTGACCAGCCAGGCTGCGCCCACGCCCACCACCAGGGTCCCGGCACCCACCCCCAGGAGAAGCCACACGGTGTTGCGGACGTAACGGGGCAGGACCAGCCGGACGAACTCCGCCCACGCGGCCTCGGAGGGGAAGAACACGCTGGCGGCCACGGTGAGCACGGGCAGGGACAGAGCGCCGGCCACGCCGAGGCCGGCGGCGGGCAGAAGCCCGTGCCAGCCCCGCCACCGGCCTCGGGTCACCGCACTACTGCCTGCGCCCGCGGCCCTACTACCGGGGGTCACCGAGGCCCCTTCACCTCCAGCCTGCGGCCACCATGAGGTGCAGGGCCCTGCCGCCGTTGGCGGCGTAGGTGGCGGCGTTCAGCGTGTCCTCCCGGAGGTTGGCGGGGGCGATAGCGGCCATGGGGTTCCGGATCCCCCGCACCGCGGGGAACTCGAAGTTGCCCTTGCTGAACACTTCCTGCGCGAAGTCCGAACTCAAAAACTCCAGGAAGGCCACCGCGGCCTGACGGTTCCGGGAAGTAGCGACCACGCACGCGCCGCTCAGGTTCACGTGCACCCCGCGGTCCTCAGGACCCTGGTTGGGGAAGAACAGCCCCACCTGCTGCGCCACCGCGCGGTCAGCGGGGTTGGACGAGTTCAGCAGCCGCAGGTAGTAGTAGTGGTTGACCAGGGCCACGTCGCCCTCCCCCGCGGCCAGGGCCCGCAGCTGGTCGGTGTCCCCCCCCTGCGGCGGGCGCGCGAAGTTCGCCACGATCCCGCGGGCCCAGCGGGCGACGAAGGCCTCGCCGTGCCAGGCGATTAGGGCTCCCACGAGGGACTGGTTGTACACGTGGCTGGAGCTGCGCACGAGCACCTTGCCCCGCCAGCGGGGAGACGCCAGGTCCTCGTACGTAGAGAGGGCCGCCCGGTCCACCCGGGCCCGGGAGTACGCGATGACCCGCAAGCGCTTGGTGAACCCGAACCAGTACCCCTGAGGGTCGCGCAGGTGTGCGGGGATCCTGGCGTTCAGCACGGGCGAGTCCACCCGCTGGCAGAGGCCCAGCTGCTGGGCACGGTACAGGCGCCCGGCGTCCACCGTCACCAGCACGTCCGCGGGGCTGTTGGGGCCTTCCGCCCGGATGCGCTCGATGAGCTGGTCCGCGTCTCCTTGAACCAGGTTCACCCGCAACCCGGTCCTGCGGGTGAACTCCTGGTAGATGGCCTCGTCGGTGTCGTAGTGCCGGCCGTTGTACAGGTTGAGCTCCCGGGCCTGCCCGGAAGCCGGCAGCTGCGGAAGAGCCAGGAACACCAGCAGCAGGAGAAGGGACCAGACCGCGGCGGGGCGTGCTGGCATCGTGCGGCTCACCTCCGTGCGCAATTGTTGACCTCGCAGGTAAAGTTTGCGGCCTTAGGCTAATCTAACAACGGCTACTTGTCAACCCTAACCCTCCCGACCGGGCGGGGCTTGCTCGGTCTGGACCCGCACGCGGCCTGCCGCCTCTCGGCCGACGGCGTGTCGAAAGCCGTCCGCCTCGAAGAAGATGGGTCCGTTGAAGGGCGCCACCTCCAGTACCCGCACACGCGCGTTCGGTACCAGGTGGAGGGATCGCAGGTATGCCACCAGCTGCGGGTCCTCTTCGGGGATCGCGCAGACCACCCCCGTCTGCCCCTCCTCCAGATCCGCTAGGGTTTCCGCGGGCAGCGGGCTGACCGACCCGTCGGGGCGCGGGATGGGGAGTCCGTGGGGGCAACGCTCGGGGGAGCCCAGGACGTGCTCCAACCGGGCCTCCACCTCGGGGCTGATGACGTGTTCCAGCTTGCAGGCCTCCTCGTAGACCCGCTCCAGCTCCAGGCCCAGCACGTCCGTGAGCAGGCGTTCTGCCAGCCTCAGCCGGCGCACCACGCGCACGGCCACCTCCCGGCCGGCAGCCGTCAGCCCCACCCCCTCGCCTGTGCCGCACACGTACCCCTGCTGCTCCAGCCGCTTGAGCATCTCCGAGGCGGAGGGCACGGAAACCCCCATGAACTCCGCCACCTTGGAGACCGTGGCCGGCGGGGCGGTGTGCTGCAGGGCGAACACCGCCTTCAGGTACATCTCGGTGCGTTCGGTCTTCGCGATGTCGTGGGTGGACACCGGCTGCCTCCCCGGAAACCATACCACGGGACCGGCTCCGTTGGCGGGCACCGGCCCTCGTGGCAAGCTGGGACCGTGGCACACCGCAGGCTCGCTTCCTTCCAGCGTCACGTGCGGCTGGTCCGGGCCGCCCGGAGCCAGTACGCCGCTTCCGGCTACACCCGTATCTTCGCAGACCTCCCGGGCGAGCGGCCGCCCCGTTCCCTCCACCTGCCGGGGTTTCCTCCCTCGCGGCCGGACCTCACGGGTCGCGACCCGGCGAACCGACTGCTGGTGGTAGAGGTGGAGACCTGCGACACCCTGGACCTGGAGGAGACCACCCGCCAGTGGCAGTTGTTCCGGGCATACGCGGACAGCTGCGGCGGGGAGTTCCACCTGGTGGTCCCGGAGGAGTGCCGGGAACGGGCCGCAGAACTCCTCGACCGGCTGAGCCTGCGCGTGGACCGCCTGTTGAGCTTTCCGCTGGCCGAGGCCTGACCGGCTACGCGGGTTGTAGCTCCTCCAGCCCTTCCAGCGCCCTCTGGATGTCCGCCTCCGGGTAGTCGAAGTCCGGCAGCCGTCCGGCCAGGTACTCCTCGTACGCCGCGAGGTCGAAGTGCCCGTGCCCGGAAAGGTTGAACAGGATGGCCTTCGACTCCCCGGATTCCCGGCAGGCCAGCGCCTCGTCGATGGCCCGGCGCACCGCGTGCGCGCTCTCCGGCGCGGGTGGGATCCCCTCCGTCCGGGCGAAGGTCACCGCGGCCTCGAACACCGCGTTCTGCGGGTAGGCCACCGCCTCGATGTAGCCCTGGTCGTACAGCAGGCAGACCGTGGGCGCGTCCCCGTGGTAGCGCAGCCCGCCCGCGTGGATCCGGGGCGGGACGAAGGTGTGCCCCAGGGTGTACATCTTCACGAGCGGGGTCATGCGGGCGGTGTCCCCGAAGTCGTAAAGGTAACGTCCCCGGGTGAGGGTGGGGCACGCGGTGGGCTCCACCGCCACCACCCGCAGGTCCCTGCCCCGCAGCTTGTCCTGCAGGAACGGGAAGCTCAGCCCCGCGAAGTTGCTCCCGCCCCCGATACACCCGATCACCACGTCGGGGTAGTCGTCAAATACCTCCATCTGCCGCTTGGCCTCCAGGCCGATGACCGTCTGGTGCAGGAGCACGTGGTTCAGGACGCTGCCCAGGGAGTACTTGGTGTCGTCGTGGGTGGCCGCGTCCTCCACAGCCTCGCTGATGGCGATCCCCAGGCTGCCCGGCGAGTCCGGGTCCTGCTCCCGGATGGCCCGGCCCGCGTGGGTCCGGTCGCTGGGGCTGGGCACCACCTCCGCGCCCCACGTCTCCATGAGCACACGACGGTACGGCTTCTGCTGGTAGCTGACCCGCACCATGTACACCGTGCACTCCAGCCCGAACATCTGGCAGGCCATGGCGAGGGCC
>JBKBVM010000060.1:0-8559 GCA_046289555.1 bacterium | reverse complement strand
CGTTGCCGCAGCCGCTGTGGCACCGTTTTCGCGTTCCACTGGGGGGGGTCGAACCCCGCCCGCAGCTCGTCCCAGGTCACCGGGACGCTCACGGTGGCCTGCGGCGTCGGTCGCAGGCTGTAGGCCACCGCCAGCGTCTTCCCCCGCACGTTCTGGTTGTAGTCCAGGAACACCCTGCCCACTCGGTCCCGGACCCGCCACGCCACCGTGAGCACGTCCGGGTGCCGCTGGCTCAGCCACTCGCACACGGTCTTGGCGAAGGCGTGGGTCTCGCGGTACGTGTACGTGCGGCGGATCGGCACGAACACGTGCAGACCTGTCTTGCCGGAGGTCTTCACGAACGCCCGCAGCCCGAGGCTCGACAGCACCCCCTCCAGCCACAAGGCGGCCTGCCGCGCCGCCTCGAACCCACGGCGGGAGTAGTCGGGGTCGTACTCGCGCCCGCGGCGGCGCAGCCCTTCTCCTTCGGGCAGGAGGAACGGGTCCAGGTCGAACACCACGAAGTCCGGGTAGTTGAGGACGCTGCGCTCCAGCGCTTCCTCCGACCCGGAGAACTCCGTGCCGGCGGGCAGGCCGGGGATCGGGGTGGTGCGGGAGAACCACGCGTGCAGCTCGATGCAGCCCATCTGGACCAGCCACAGCAAGGTGGCCTCGTCCCCGCACAGCACCGCGGTCACGTCCCGGTCCCCCTGGTCGGACCACAGGCGCACCGTGCGCACGAAGGGCGGCGCGTCCGGCACGTCCTTCTGGAAGAAGTCCGGACCGTGGATCCCCTCCGGAAAGCGGCGCAGGGTCAGGGGGCGGTCCTGCAGGTGGGGGAGGATCCACGGCGCCACCGCCCGGTAGTAGGCCACCACGTCCCCCTTGGTGAGTCCCGCCTCGGGGAAGTACACCTTGTCGAGGTTGGTGAACGCGAAGGGCAGCGACGCCTCCGGGAGCCACACGTCCCCTGCGGCCCGGTCCTCCCGCACCCGCACGAACACCGGAAACCGTAGCTTCCCGTCCGGGGTGCGGCCCGCGTGCTCCACCTCCACCACCAGCTCGGGCCGCACCCACCGCACCGGCTGGGGGACGTCCGGGGGAGGCGACAGCGGGCAGTCCTGGGTCGCCAGGGCCTCCAGCCGCGCCCGCAGCCGGCGCACCTCATCGTCGCTGAACCCGCCTCCCACCTGTCCCACGTGGAGCAGCCGTCCCGAGGCGTCCTTCTGCGCCAGGACCAGGGCCCCGAAGCTGGCCTGCCGGTGGCCGCGGCCGCGGGTGAACCCCACCACCACCGCCTCCTCGGTGTGCCGGGCCTTCACCTTCAGCCAGCGGTCGCTGCGCACGCCGGGAAGGTAAGGGGAGTCCGCGCGCTTGGCCACCACACCCTCCAGCCCGTGGGCCCGCACCGCGGCGAACAGAGCCCTGCCGTCGCCGCGCACCGCGTCGCCCCGGAGCAGGGGCGGCTCCAGGGGAATCCCCTCCAGGACCCGGCGCCGCTCCTCGAAAGGCCTAGTTCGCAGGTCCCGGCCAGCCCAGTACAGCACGTCGAACACCACGTACCGGACCGGGATCTCCCGCGCGGCCCGCTCGACGTCTTCTGGCTCCGTCAGGTGCATCCGCTGCTGCAGCCGCGCGAAGTCCGGGCGTCCCCGCTCGTCCGGCGCGATCACCTCCCCGTCCAGCACGCACGGGGGAAGTCGCGACAGAGCCTCCACCAGCTCCGGGTACCGGTCCCCCACAGGTCTCAGCGACCGGTTCAGCAGCTGCACCGCGGCGCGACCCGCACCGGGGCGGACGAAGGCCAGCGCCCGCACCCCGTCCCACTTGGGCTCGAAGTACCAACCCGGGTCGTCGAAGGGCTCCGCGGCACTGGCGGCCAGCATGGGCGGGAACGGCTCGGGCAACGGGTCCCCTTGCGGCGGGTCTTCCGGCCCTGGCTCGCCGCGGCGGATCTCCGCCACCGTGCGGCCGCTCAGCACCGACTGTGTCCCGGACGGGTCGTAGCCCGGCACCGCGTACGCGTCCCTGGCCTTGAACAGCAGCCAGTCGCGGCCGCCAGCCCGCTTCGTGCGCACTAGGTGGAACTCGCCCCGCAGCTTGTGCCCGTGCAGCACCAGGGTGAGCTTGCCCTTGCGGAACGCCTCGGCGGGGTCGCCCTCCAGACACTCGTAAGTGCCCCGGTCCCACACCATCACGGTACCCGCCCCGTAGTTCCCAGGAGGGATCGTGCCCTCGAAGTCCGCGTACTCCAGGGGGTGGTCTTCCACCAGCACCGCCAGCCGCTTCACCGCGGGATCCAGGGAAGGACCCTTGGGCACCGCCCACGACCTCAGGACCCCCTCCATCTCGAGGCGGAAGTCCCAGTGCACGGTGCGGGCGTGGTGCTCCTGCACCACAAACCGCAGGCGGCGGGACGGCTCTGCTGCAGCCCCCTCGGGCTCCGGGGTCCGGTCGAAGCGACGCTTCCGGCGGTAGGCCTCGAGGTTTGCAGTAGCCCGCTGCTCCACGGATCCAGTGTAGGTGGCGGCTGCGGGGGCCTGCCATCCGCCACACATCGCCCAGAGCGAACCGCGGACACCCTCGCCGTCAGCCCGGCAGGCTGACGTGCTTACGTCGCCGGCCAAGACCCACCTGCGCGAGCATCGCCCCTGGCACGGGAGCAGGCGGCCACCATCCGGATGCCGTGGGGCGGTCCTCGCGGCGACCCTCTACAACAACCGGTTCGACCCCCCTGGGCTGACAGCCACGCCCGCTTCGGCGAACTGCGCGGAGATCTGCAGATCGGCACGCTCCTCCAGGACTTTCCTCGAGCCCGCACGTCCTAGGGATCCTGGCGGGTGTCCAGGCCGCGGCCCACCGGCCCCAGGAGCTGGACCGCCTCCCGGAGCCGGGCGGCCGCTTGAGCGGGCCCGCCCGGCGAACGGAACAGGGCGGACGCCGCCACCACCGTCGTGGCTCCCGCGCGCACCGCCAGCGGCGCGGTGGCCTCGTTGATCCCGCCGTCCACCTCGATCTCGGCCCGGAGGCCGCGGGACACGATCCGTTCCCGCAGCCACCGGACCTTCGGTAGGACGTCAGGGATGAACTCCTGACCGCTGAAACCCGGGTTGACCGTCATGACGACGACGGAGTCGAGCTCTTGGAGGACCCACTCCACCATCTCGGGCGGGGTCGCCGGGTTCAGAGCGACGCTGGGCGAGGCGCCGAGCGCCCGGATGGTGCGGAGAGTCCGGTGCAGGTGCGGGCTCGCCTCCACGTGCACGCAGATCCGGTCGGCTCCCGCGCGCGCGAAGTCTTCCAGGAGCCGCTCGGGCTCCACCACCATGAGGTGCGCGTCCACGGGCAGGCGAGTGGCGCGGCGGACTGCTTCCACCAGCACCGGGCCGAAGGTGAGGTTGGGGACGAACCGGCCGTCCATCACGTCCACGTGGACACGATCCACCCCGCCCCGCTCCGCGGCCTGGATCTCCTCCGCCAGCCGGCCCAGGTCGGCCGCCAGGATACTGGCTGCGATCTTCACCCCACGGTTCGCATCCACTTGGATTCAGGGGCCCGTCCCGGCCCCGAGGTAGGGCTCCCTGGGTCCGGAAGGAACAAGGACCGGGACGGGCCATCTTCAACGCCCGGGCGACGGGGTCGCCACGGGTTCCGGCTCCCGCACGGTGAACTCGGCCTCCAGGCGTTCCATCCGCGCCACAATCCCGCCGTACTCCAGCTCGGAGTACGGGAGCATGGCGGGGCCGAAGAACCCCTGCTTGCGCATCTCCATGGCCTTCTCCGCCACCCGGTCCCGCACCGCGCTCCAGAAGGGATCGCTGAAGAGGTCCACGGGCGGGCTCAGACGGCCCTGGTGGAGGGAGAAGCCCAGGGCGGAAACCATGGGGCAGCAGAAGTAGGTGGAGGCGGGCGTGTTGACGGGCACCGGCATCAGGGGGAGGTTGTGGCTCCCGCGGGTGTCCCCCGCCACGAACGGCCCCAGGGCGAAGGGCGGGCCAAACTCCTCCGTGGCCGGAAACCGGTTCTGCACCCGGACCACCGCCACGGGGTCGTCCTTCCCCACGTAACGGCCCGCGATGTTGCGCAGGCGGGTGGTGCTGACGGCCACGGCCTGCTCCCCCGGGTACGTCCTCGACCAGATGGACTCCACCACGAACCGGTGCGTGTCCCGCAGGAGGGCGGCGAGGTCGTACAGGCGCTCCGGCACGTCTAGGCTGATCACCCGGTCGCCTTCCGTGTGGTCCACGTCCATGACCACGAAGCGGAAGCCCGCGTGGAGGTCCCGGGACAGAAGCAGCCCGGAGGAATACATGGGGTCCGCGAAGGCCAGGTAGAGGGGCAGGTTGAACGCACCCGGCTCCGTCTTGTCCGCCGCCCACACCATGATGGACTCGCTGGGCCGCTCCTCGAAGGTCATCTCCGCGCAGGCGGGCCCCAGCCCCCGGACGTTGCCCGAGAAGGCGTCTTTCAGCAGGTCCTGGCCGGCCCCGTACAGGCCCTGCTCCTTTGCCCTCTCGCTTCCCGCCCGGAAGGCCTCCCAGACGAGCCCGTGGATGTCGGGGTCCCCCGTGCCCCGGGTATGGGTCAGCAGCACCGCGATGTCGTCGCCCGTGTGCGAGATGTACCCGTCCACGAACAGCCGGCCCCTCTCCCGCCACACGTGCTCCCGCACCACCGCCAGCACCTCCGGGCTGGGAGCCGTGTGCCCTCCGATGCTCCCGATGTCCGCCTTGATGACGGTCACCGTGATCTCCACGATCACACCTCCTTGGGCAGGAATCCCTTGAGCCGCTCCAGTCTCTGCGGGTCCAGCCCTGGCCGCAGGAACCGGCACGCCGCCGCCAGGTTGCTCAGGAGGACGTTGCCGTCCTGCGGCGTGAAGGCGAACCCCACCACCTCCCGCTCCCCGCGGACCTCCAAGGTGGGGGCCACGACCACCGCGTGGCTCAGGATCCGGCCGCAGAACCCGTGGTCGCGCCCGAAGGAAAAGACGAGGTTCGTCAGGGGTTTGTGTGTCACCGCCAGGTAGGGGTGGTCCGCAATGCGCTCCGCCACCTCCTCGGCCGTGACCGGCGTCTGCAGGCGCAGGTGGAAGTGCACGACGTGCATGTACTGGGTGTTGACCTGGACCGCGCTGCTGAACAGGTCGAGCTCCGCGCCCGTGGTCTTGAACACGTGGTAGGCGTCCCGCGCGTGGTGAGTCCCCCACGGGGCGCGGTGTCCGGAGACCTTGACGGCCGGGACAACGTCCACCTCCTGGCCCACGTCACTGGCCCGGCGGAGGCAGAGGAACTTCCCCCACTCCAGGTCGTACCCCCCGTCCCTCCCGGCCACGGCGTGGACGACGGACGCGATGGCGTGGGTGTTGCAGCTCAGCACCTGGACGAACTCGTCGTCCTCCTGGAGGGCTCCGTCGTTCACGCCCACCACGTACGGCTTCCCGAAGCCCCACTCCGAGCCCTGAGCCACGAACCGGCGGCCCCCGCGGTGGCGCAGGTACAGGCGCTCCTTGTTCTGCAGTCCGGTACCGTCAGGCGTGCAGTCCACCACGACCCGGGCCCGCCGGATCCCCGCCTCCAACCCGACGACGTCCGGTCGGAACCCCAGCTCCTCGAACAGGCCCGCCTTCTCCGGGTCCACGCAAAGCCGGGCACCGGCCTGGAGCAGGCTGGCCAGCTCGGCGCGGTCCCGCAGCCTCGGCGTGTGCTTGTAGACGATCACCTCCTCCAGGTCCAGCTCCCGCCGCAGAGCACAGAACAGGGCCGCCAGGGGTGCCCCGATGGTCCCCGTCCCCACGATCAGGACCGAGTCCATAGTCCGTCCCCTCCCCGGCGGCGTTCGCTCCTCTCCAGCAGATCCTGAGCCGCAGCCGCGATGTGCCGCGCCGTCAACCCGTAGGCCTCCAGGAGCTGCTTCCACGATCCGGACTGTCCCATACAGTCCGCGATCCCCACGCGCCGCATCGGCGTCGGGAGCTCCTCGCCTAGCAGCTCGGCAACGGCACTGCCCAGCCCCCCGATCACGGTGTGCTCCTCCGCGGTGACCACCGCCCGCGTGCGGGCCGCGCTGGCGAGGATCGTCTCCCGGTCCAGGGGCTTGACGCTGGCCGCGTCGATGACCTCCGCGGAGATCCCCTGCTCCTGGAGGATCCTTGCGGCGTCCAGGCACAGGGACACGGTGATCCCGCAACCGATCAGCGTCACGTCCGAGCCCTGCCGCAGCACCAAGGCCCTGCCCAGACGGAACGGGCAGTCCGCGTACACGGCCGGGACCGCGGGCCGGCCTAGACGGATGTACACGGGGCCGTCGTGGTCCGCGGCGGCGAACACCGCCGCCTTCGTCTGCTCCGCATCACAGGGCACCACCACGCTCATGTGGGGCATGGCCCGCAGGATGGCGATGTCGTCGATGGCCTGGTGGGTGGCCCCGTCCTCCCCCACGGTGATCCCCGCGTGGGAAACCGCGATCTTCACGTTAGCCCGGGCATACGCCACGGACTGGAAGATCTGGTTGAGGGCCCGCTGTGCCGCGAAGATGGCGAACGTACTCACGAAGGGGATCTTCCCGCAGCGGGCCAGTCCCGCCGCGACCCCGACCATGTGGGCCTCGCACAGCCCCAGGTTGAAGAACCGTTCCGGGAAGCGGCGCCCGAACCGCTCCGTGTAGGTGGAGTTCGCCACGTCCGCGTCCAGGACGACGATCTCCTCCCGCTGCGCCCCCAGCTCCACCAGGGCGTCACCGTAGGCGTCCCGGGTAGCCCGCTCAGCGCCGTCCTCACAGAGCACCGGTCGCACGGCCGTCCAGCTCCCTCAGAGCCAGGTCCCTCTGTTCCAGCGTCGGCGGCTTGCCGTGCCAGCCCAGCCGATCCTCCATGAACGACACCCCCTTGCCCTTCACGGTGCGGGCCAGGATCACCACCGGCTTCCCCTCCGTCCGCCGCGCCTCCGCGAAAGCCTCCAGGAGAGAAGGGATGTCGTGGCCGTCTACCTCCAGAGCCCTCCAGCCGAAAGCCTCCCACTTCGCCCGGAAGGGCTCCAGGGCACACAGCTCCTCCGTACGCGCGGACTGCTGGATCCCGTTGCGGTCCACGATGGCCACCAGGTTGTCGAGCCCGTAGTGGGCCGCAGACATGGCTGCCTCCCACACCTGCCCTTCCTGGCACTCGCCGTCCCCCAGGAGCACGTAGACCCGGTACCCGCGGCCGTCCAGCCGCGCCGCCAGTGCCATGCCCATCCCTACGGACAGCCCCTGCCCCAGGGACCCCGTGGACATCTCCACTCCCGGACACTTCAACACGTCGGGATGGCCCTGGAGTCGGGAGCCGAACTTCCGGAACGTCTGTAGCTCTTCTTCGGGGAAGAACCCGCGCAGAGCCAGAGCCGCGTACAGGGCGGGCGCGCCGTGTCCCTTCGACAGGACGAACCGATCCCGGTCGGGGTCCTCCGGGCGGCTCGGGTCGACCCGGAGCTCGGAGAAGTACAGCACCGCGATGATCTCCGCCATGGACAACGCGGTGCTCGTGTGCCCCGAACCGGCAACCGCGGTCATCTCAATGGCCCGCCGGCGGATCTCCCGGGCCATCCGGGACAGGGCTACCGCGTCACGCGTTCCCGCCAGAGGCCCACGCATACTCCACCCTCCACGCGAAGAGAAGCTGGGCGAACTCCGCGGGTAGCAGGGGACCCCGCGCGGCTGCCAGCACTCGGCTCAACCCGTTCCGGTCGCCCAGGCGGCGCAGCAGCGTCAGCGCGGAAACTGCCTCCACCGCTCCCAGGATTTCGATGGCCTCCATCTCCTGACCGTTGCAGTCCAGGGGAAGGCGGCGCAGGGGGACCGGATGTCCGTACGTGGCGTGCGCCAGACGGCTCACGAGGACGTTGAACTCCCGCCGCTCCCCCAGCAGAGCCCAAGGGACGTCCAGGGGTCTCTCCGTGACCCCTCCATAGGGAGGGATGAGGGAAACGATCGCGTCCGCGTGGCCCTTCTGCGCTTCCACGTAGCGCCGGAAGTCGTCCAGCCGGTGGAGGATCTCCAGGAGGACCTCCTCCACCCGGTAGCCGCGCGCTTCGCAGTCGCGCTTGACCTTCCAGCGGAGCTTCAGCTCGGGGTGCGTGTCGAAGTACACCTTCACGTCCACCACACGGCGCAGCGCAGGCGTGTAGAAGGGCAGCAGGCCCTGGACCAGCACGATGGGCCGCGGCTCCACCTCCTCCGGGTCGCCGAAGGTCCCGGTCCGGTGGTCGTACACGGGCTTCCGGACCGGCCGTCCCTCCTTGAGCTCCCCGAGGTGCTGAGCCAGCAGGTCCAGGTCGTTCGCCTGGGGGTTCAGCGGGGTGATCCCCAGGGCCTTGCGCTGCTTGCGGTCGAGGGTGTGGTAGTCGTCCGCGTCGATGGCCAGGACCCGCTCCGGGCCCAGGATCCTCCGGACCGCCTCGACGAAGGTGGACTTGCCGGCCCCGCTGTCCCCGGCCACCGCCACCACCAGAGACTCCCTTCGCACGCGACCACCCCCTTCACGCCTCGGGGAACGTGACGCCCTGCCACAGATCCATCGCTTCCCGCAGCTCCCGACAGCTACGG
>JBKBVM010000005.1:0-26001 GCA_046289555.1 bacterium | reverse complement strand
GCTGACGGGGCTTGTGTGCGTGGGCCTGCAGTCCCGCCGCCTGCGGTGGGCGGTGAGCGTGACGGGAGGTGCGGCGTGCTTTCTCGCCAGCGCGGGGCTGGTGGCCCTGGCCCGGGCTCAGGGGGTGGTGGTCCTGCGCTTTGGCGGCTGGCCCGCGCCATTCGGGATCGTGTTCGCCGCGGACCTCCTGGGGGCGCTCATGAGCGCCATCGGAAGCTGGGTGGCGCTGTGCACCCTCCTGGCCCTGCTGGCCCAGCCTCACCCGCGCCTGGACGGCTTCTTCCACGGGGGCTGGCACCTGATGCTGGCGGGGATGAACGGAGCGTTCCTCACCGGCGACCTGTTCAACCTGTACGTGTTCTTTGAGGTGCTGCTGGTGGCGTCGTACTTCCTGCTCACCCTGGGCAGCACCCGGCGACAGGCGCGGGAGGCGTTCACCTACGTGGCCATCAACCTGGTCGCGTCCACCCTATTCCTGGTGGGGGTGGCGTTGCTGTACGCGGCCGTGGGCAGCGTGAACATGGCGGACCTGTCCCTGCGCATTCGAGACGCCTCGCCCGGTCTGGTGCAGCCCGGGGTGTTTCTGCTGGCGGTGGCGTTCGGGGTGAAGGCGGCCATCTTCCCGCTGTACGCCTGGCTACCCCACGCCTACATGCTGCCTCCAGGGCCGGTGGCCGCGTATTTCGGGGGCATGCTGACGAAGGTGGGCGTGTACGCTCTGTACCGCCTGTTCACCACCCTGCAGCCCGTCCGGGGTCCGGACCCGACCCTGGTGTCGGTGGCGGTGCTGACCATGGTCCTCGGGGTGCTGGGAGCCCTGGCCCAGGAGGAGGTGCGTCGGATTCTTTCCTTCCACATCGTCAGCCAGATCGGGTACATGGTGTTCGGGCTGGCGCTGGGGACGCCGCAGGCGTGGGCCGCGGGTCTGTTCTACGTCCTGCACCACATTGGGGTGAAGACGGCCCTGCTGCTCGTGAGCGCCGCGGTGGAGGCCAGCTACGGCACAGGCGCGCTGCGGGCGCTGTCGGGCCTGGCGCACGCGCACCCGTTCCTGGGGCTGTCCTTTGCGATCCCTGCCCTGTCCCTGGCGGGGATCCCGCCCTTCAGCGGCTTCTGGGCGAAGGTGTTCGTGGTGCAGGCGGGGTTCCAGGCCGGCCAGGTCCTCCCGGTGGCTGCCAGTCTCGGGGTGAGCCTGTTGACCCTGCTGTCCATGAGCAAGATCTTTACCGGTGCCTTCTGGGGGCCGCCCCCGGAACGGGAGGCGATCCCGGCGCTTCACTACGTCGCCATCGCGGGCGTGGGGGTGCTCACGCTGGTGTGGGGGTTGGCAGGCGGGTGGCTGTGGGACCTAACTGCCACCGGGGCGGAGCGCCTGGCGGACCCCCGCGTCTACGCCGAGGCGGTGCTGGGAGGGCGCTGAGGTGAGGCGATGGGTGGCGGCGCTGCGCCTCGTGGCGGTTGGGGTGTGGGAGATCTCCCGGGCGAACCTGCGCCTAGCGGCCTTGGTGCTGAACCCCATGCGGGCCAACCGGCCCCACTTCATCCGGGTGCCCATCCGGCTGCGCGGGGACGCTGCCATCACGGCTCTGGCGAACCTCATCACCCTCACGCCGGGTACCCTCACGGTGGACGTGGCGCCGGACCGCTCGAGTCTCCTGGTGCACGTCTTCGACCTGGAGGAGGAGGCTGCCGCGGTGGCAGAAATCCAGAACCGGCTGGAACGCGCGGTGGCGGAGGTGTTCGAGTGACAGCGGTAGCTTTGGCGCTGCTAGCCTGCGCGGCGGCTTTGTGCGCGGTCCGGCTGGCCACCGGGCCCGGGTTCGTGGACCGGGTGGTGGCCGCAGACGCCCTGGCCATGGTGCTGCTCAATGTGGTCCTCACTGCGGGCGTGCTGTGGGACACCCGCGACTACCTGGACGTGGCCGTGGTGCTCGCTGCCCTGTCCTTCGTGGGCACGGTGGCGGCGGCGCGCTTCGTGTCCCGAGGAGGTCCCCTTGCGTGAGTGGAGTGCGGTGTTCCTGCTGGTAGGCGCCGCTTTCTCCCTGGTGGCGGGCGTGGGCATGGTCAGGTACCGGGACACCCTGAGCCGGCTGCACGTGGCCGGGAAGGTCACCACCTTCGGCGCCGCGGGCGCCCTGCTGGGGTCGTTCCTGCACCACGGGGGAGGCTGGCAGGAGCTGGCCATCCTGGCCTTCCTGCTGCTCACCACCCCCGCGGGATCCCACGCCCTGGCCCGGGCCGTGGCAAGACGCTTTCACAACCTTCCGGGATGGCCGTCCTCCGGGGATCCCTGATCCGCGGCCTGCTGGTGACCGTACCCCTCCTGGTCACCTTCGCCCTCCTGCGGTGGGTGTTCCGGGTGCTGGACAGCGTGCTGCAGCCGGTGTTCCGGTGGCTGTTCGGCAACAGCCTGCCGGGCGCGGGCCTGGTCGGCGGGCTCGTGGTGATCCTGCTGGTGGGCCTGCTGGCCAGCACCTGGCCGGGGCGGGTGGCCCTCCACGCCCTGGAGAGCGTGCTGTTCCGTACGCCGCTCCTGCGGACCATCTACGGCGGCACCAAGCAGGTGGTGGAGGTGGTGTTGGGCGGCCGGCAGGCCCCGTTCCGGCGGGTGGTGCTGGTGGAGTGGCCGCGGAGGGGGGCCTACGCGCTGGGGTTCGTGACGGGCGAGGAAGCCGTCCGTGAGGGTCGGTCGGTCCTCAAGGTGTTCATCATCAGCTCGCCGAACCCGACCACGGGCTTCCTCATGCTGGTGCCCGAGGATCAAACGTTGCCGCTCCGGATGACCGTGGACGAAGCCCTGACGCTGGTGGTGTCCGGAGGACTGGCGGGGTCCGTACAGGCGGTGGTGGAGGCCCTGGCGGAGGCCCGCGGGGGCGCGGAGGGAGGTGGCGCGTGACCGGGAAGGTGGACGAGGAGGTCCTGGTGGTCCCGCGGGGGCTGCTGCTGGCGGAGGGGCCCTTCACGGGAATGCGCGGGCCGGACGAGGCGGTGCTCCGCGTGATCCGCGACCGTGGGGTCTACCGCCGTCGGGCGGATGTGGAGGAGGACCCGTCGCTGAAGCAGGTGATCCCGTACGTGGTGGTCCGGCGGGGTGAGGAGGTGTTCCTGTTCCGGCGGCTGGGACGGGGCAGCGAAGCGCGGCTGCACGGCCGGTACTCCGTCGGGGTCGGCGGCCACATCCGCCGGGCGGACGGAGACGACGGGGACCCCGTGCAGGCGGGGATGGTACGGGAGCTGGAGGAGGAACTCGTGTTCAGCGCCCCATGGACCGCACGGTGGGTCGGGGTGCTCAACGACGAACGCAACCCGGTGAGCGCGGTGCACTTCGGGCTGGTGTACGAAGCCCAGACCGCAGGGGAGGTCAGGGTGCGCGAGGAGGGAGTGCTGGCCGGCGGGTTCGTCCCCCTGCGGGACGCGGTGCGGTACTACGACCGGATGGAGACCTGGTCGCAGCTGGTGGTGGACGGGCTGGGCTGGCGCCGTTCAGGGGACTGAGCTGTTCGTGGACGCTGCACAGGCGAAGTACTGTCCGCGGTGTGGAGGGCCGCTAGCTCCCCGTCGCTTCCACGGGGAGCGGGTTGCGCATCCTGCCTGCCACCACTGCGGGTTCGTTCTCTGGCAGAACCCCAAGCCCGTGGTGGCGGCCCTGATCACCCGACAGCACGCGGCGGAGCTGCAGGTGCTGTTGGGCCGGCGCGGTTCGGAGCCCGGGCGGGGCCTGTGGCACGTGCCGGGCGGGTTCGTGGACCCCGGGGAGACGCCGGAAGAGGCCCTAGCACGGGAGTGCGCGGAGGAGCTGGGGGTACAGGTGGAGCCCGAGGAGTTTGTGGGCGGGTTCCCGGACCGGTACGGGGAGGAGCCCATCCTGGTGCTGGCGTACCGGTGCCGGCTGACTACCGGAGAGCCGGAGGGGTCCGCGGAGCTGGATCAGCCCACGTGGTTTCCCGTGGATCGGCCGCCGCAGCTGGCCTTCCGCAGCTGCCAGCTGGCCCTCCAGGTGCTGTCGAGGAAACGGCAGGGCGGCGGCTAACGGCCCGCCCGCCTCTGGCCCGACGGCAGGACAGCCGGCTCGCCGGCGCCTCGCTCGGCGTCCCCTTCCAGCAGCCCGAGCCGCTGTGCCGCCACCACCACCTCCACCCGGTTGTGGGCGTCCAGCTTCGACAGCAGGGACTGCACGTAGTTGCGGGCGGTGTAGTAGCTGATGGACAGGCGCTCCGCGATGGCCCGGGTGGGCAGCCCGCGGGCCAGCAGGTGCAGCACCTGCTTTTCGCGCGTGGTCAGGGCCACGTTTTCCGCATAGGCGGCAGCCTTGGCCAGCTGGAGCTCGTCCATCTCGTCCCTCAGGGCCTCGACCACGCGGCGCAGGAACCGGATGGAGATGACCTCCAGGGAGGCGTCCCGTAGCCGGTGCAGGACCAGGGCACCGTTGGGGGTGGCTACCGGTTGGTGCAGCAGCGACCACGCGCCCAAAGTGTGCTCGCGCCGCAGCACGCACACGGACCGTTCCCCTCTGGCCGCCGCGCGCAGGGGGTTGCAGTTCCGCGAACACGGCAGGGGGTCCCGCAGCCGCAGGCGGCGCAGGACCTGGAAGCACGGCCGTCCCAGCGCCTGGTGGGTCGCCAGCCCCAGGATCTCCTCCATCCCCGAGCTCCACCCCACGATGCGCTGGCGCTCGTCCACCAGGAAGAACCCTTCCGGGTGTCGGTCCCGGATGATGGAGTCCGCGGCCAGGGCCAGTTTCTTCAGGGCAGGTCCCCCCAGCCCGACCCTACCCCTTCCCCGGGGCGTGGGTCAACCGCCCCACCTCCGCAACTGGGCTAGGGCAACGCCTCCAGCAGATCCCGCACGGACGGCAGCACCAGGTCCGGCCTCTGCGCCTCCGGCAGCCCCGGCACGTCCTCCTGCTTGGCGGTCCCCGTAAGCACCAGGACGGAGAAAGCCCCCACCGCGCGGCCTGCTGCCACGTCCAGGGCCGGGTCGTCGCCCACGAAAGCACAGCGGTCCGGGGCGAAGCCGGCGAGGCTCAGACACACCTGGCTTGCGAGCGCGCTGGGCTTGCCCAGCAGCACGGGCTCTGTCTCAGCCGCGTAGGCCAGGGCCGAGGTCAAGGCTCCCGTGCCGGGTACCGGCCCGTCCGGAGCGGGGATGGTGCGGGCCATGCTGGTGGTGACCAGCATGGCTCCCGCCCGCAGGGCCCGCAGCCCCGCGGTGAGCTGGGCGTAAGTGAACTCCGGGGCCCGGGCCACCAGCACCGCCTGCGCGTCGGTCGCTTCGTGAAGCTGGAGGACCTGCAGCCCGCGCCGCCGGACCTGGTCGGCCATGGCCTCGCTGCCCACCACCAGCACCCGCCCGCCGGGGAAGCGCTGCGCCAGCCAGTCGGCGGCCACCTCCCCCGCGGTGAGCACCCGCAGGTCCGGCCACCGGAAGCCCAGGTCCGCCACCTTGCGGGCCCAGGCCTGCGGGGACAGCAGGCTGTCGTTGGTGAACAGGACGAAGCGGTAGCCGCGTTCTCGCAGGGCCGCTAGGGTTTCCACGGCGCCTGGGATCGGCCTGTTACCGATGGCCAGGCAGCCATCGACGTCGAACACCAGCTCCCGCACGTGGGCAGGAAGGGTACCCATGGCCTACACGGTCACGAACCGCGACAGGCCCAGCTCCGACCACCGGGACCGCACCTGCTGCTCCACCGCCGGGTCCAGCTGGATCTGCACGGGCTTGTCTTTCCACTCGTACGGGATGGTGGCGTTGATGATCATTTTGGACGTGATCTCCCGCGCGTGGATGGGCAGCCCCGGGTCCAGGGGTGTGGACCGGCCCCGCTTGATCAGCTCGCAGCGGTCCGGCGAAGAGCGGATGGCGATGGCGTACCAGACCTGGGTGAGGTCGTCCGCGGGGATGTCTCCGTCCACCAGGATCACGTACTTCACCCCGTAGTGGCCCGTGGTGGTGCCCAGCACCGCCATCCCCACCTGCTCCGCGTGCCCGGGGTACTTCTGGTCCACGGACACCACCGCGATGAACCGCCCCCCGCTCTCGGGCAGGCAGTACACGGAACGGATGCCCGCGATGCGCATGGCCTCCAGGTCGGACCACAGGGTAGCGGTCCGGTTGAGGGACTGGATCATGTGGGTGTCGGTGATGGGCCGGCCCACCGTGGAAACGGGGAAGAGCGGGTCGTTGCGGAAGTGGAGGGCCTTGACGTCGATCCACACCTTGGGGGAGGGGGTCCCGGAGTAGTAGCCTGTGTACTCCCCGAAGGGCCCCTCCAGGCGGAGCTCGTCCTCCGCGATGACCAGGTCCCCCTCCACCACGTACTCCGCGTCCGCGGGGACCGGAAGACCCGTGTACTTGCCGGGCGTAACCTCCATGGGCTCGCCGCGTAGCGCGCCCACCATGTCGTACTCGCACACTCCGCGGCCGAAGAGGGTGCTGGCGGTGAGGAACAGGAGGGGGTCGCTGCCGAACACCAGGGCCACGGGCATCCGCCTCATCCCGCGCTTGCGGGCGTTCTGGATGTGCAGGTCCGCGTCCTTCCCCTTGATGGGCTGCAGCCCCAACGTCCGGCCGTCGAACACCTGGCTGCGGTAGGTCCCCGCGTTCACCCAGCCGGTTTCGGGATCCTGGGTGACCACCGCCACGGCGGTGCCGATGTACCGTCCCCCGTCCCTCGGGTACAGCTTGGGCACCGGGATGAACCGCAACACGTCCACCTCAGAGCCCGTCACCGAGTTCTCGTACACGGGCGCGCGCTCTGGCGGGACGGACGTCGGGGGCACCGGCTGCTTGGTGCGGTCCACCCAGAAGCGGGCCAGCTGGCAGATGCTGTTCCGGTCGGGGGCGCCTAGGGCGATGGCCATGCGCTTCACCGTGGTAAATAGGCTCGCCACCACGGGCCGCCCCGGGTATCCCTTCACCCGTTCGAACAGGAGCAGGGGTCCTCCCCGCTCCTCGCTGAGCTTCGCCACGTGGCCCAGCTCCAGGTCCCAGTCCACTTCCGCCTGGATCCGAGCCAGGTCCCCGGCCTCCTCCACCTGCCGCACGAACCACCGCAGGTCCGGCATCGTCTTCCTCCTTCCACGTCGACTCACCCCCAGTAAGGCGGGAGCTTCGCCGGGGCGGCAAGGCGCGGGCGTACTGGTGCGATCGTACCGGTGGGGTGCGTTCGAACCGGTGCGCTTGCCTCTTGCCGGCCCGCGGGAGAACGGGAACCGTAAGCAGTAGACTGTGGAGTTTGTCAAGCCTTTTGGGGGGTGAGACAGCCATGGCAGCCCAGACGGTGGTGCACCGTTTCCCCAGCCCGTTCGAGGTCCCCACGCCGCCCGGTGCGGAGGGCTGGCAGCGCATGTACCCGTACTACCTCCTGTTCTCGGAGGAGAACCGGGCCTGGGAAGATGCCATGCTGTGGTACCAGGACGGGATCCACCACCCGGAGGTGCTGTTCCCCTTCGACACCATCTCCCACGAGGCCTGGCGGATCGCGCTGGGTCAGAACAACAGCCGGATCTTCGCCATCCCGCCCGCCTACGGGATCGAGCAGCGCATCCTCAACGGGTACCTGTACATCACCCCCGTGCCCGTCACGGACCCGAAGTGGGTGGAGGAACGGGTGGCCGTGTTCATGAAGCGGGCGGGCTACTACTACCAGAACTGGAACTCGCTGTTCGACCGGTGGAAGGAGAAGATGACCCGGCTCATTGAGGAGCTGGAGGCGCTCTCCATCCCGCGCCTGGCCCGGCTGGACGACGAGGCGGTGGTCATGGAGGCCCGGGGCATGTCCACCGGGTGGAAGCTCCTGGAGGCGTACGGGCGGCTCATCGACAACTTCTTCGTGGCGTGGCAGCACCACTTCGAGATGCTGAACCTGGGCTACGCCGCCTACCTGAACCTCTACCAGTTCTGCAAGCAGGCCTTCCCCGGTATCGGGGACCAGACCATCGCGCAGATGGTGGCGGGCTCGGAGTTGCTGTTCTTCCGGCCCGACGACGAGCTGAAGAAGCTGGCCCGCCTAGCGCTGGACCTGGGGATCGCGGATCGCATCCGCCAGCCGAAGAGGCCGGAGGACATCGTGGCGGAGCTGCGCCAGGACCCCCAGGCGCGGCCGTGGGTGCAGGCCCTGGACGAAGCCTGGCGGCCCTGGTTCCACTTCTCCAACGGCGCGGGCTTCTACCACCACCACCGGAGCTGGGTGGACGACCTGACGGTGCCGTGGGCGGCCCTGAAGGGCTACATGGAGCGCATCGAGCGCGGGGAGAACATCCAGCGGCCCAAGGAGGAGATCCTGGAGCGGCGGGAGCGGTTGGCCCGGGAGTACCGGGAGCTGCTGAGCACCGACCAGGACCGGGCCACCTTCGACCAGAACCTGGCCCTGGCCCGGACCGTGGCCACCTACATCGAGGACCACAACTTCTACGTGGAGCACTGGCACCACACCATCTTCTGGAACAAGATGCGCGAGGTCGGGGACCGCTTCGTGGAGGGCGGGTTTTTGGACGACCGGGAGGACGTGTTCTACCTGAACCGACACGAGGTGGCGCAGGCCCTGGCGGACCTGGTGGCCACGTGGGCCACGGGGGGTAGGAGCCGCGGCCCGGTGTACTGGAAGCGGGAGGTGGCGGACCGGAAGCGCATCCTCGACGTTCTGCGCACCTGGTCGCCGCTGCCGGCTCTGGGTCCGGTGCCCGCGGAGATCACGGAGCCGTTCACCGTGATGCTGTGGGGGGTCACCACGGAACGGGTGCGGGAGTGGCTGGGAGCGGCCGGAGCCCGCGCGGAGGACGAGATCCGGGGCTACGCGGGATCGCCCGGGGTTGCGGAGGGCGTGGCCCGGGTGATCCTGTCCGCCTCGCAGCTCTCAGAGGTCCAGCCGGGGGAGATCCTGGTGTGCCCCATCACCGCACCCAGCTGGGGCCCGGTGTTCAACCGGATCGCCGCGGCGGTGTCCGACATCGGCGGCATCATGTCGCACGCGGCCATCGTCTCCCGGGAGTACGGCCTGCCGGCGGTGGTGGGGACTGGGGACGCCACCAAGCGGATCCGCACGGGCGACCGCATCCGCGTGGACGGGAACACGGGCGTGGTGAAGATCCTGCAGCGCGCGGCGAGCTGAGCCATGGACTACGTCCTGCCCCTGGAGCACTGCGAGCGGTGCGCCCTGGACCGGGTGGGCGGGAAAGCGGTGGGGCTGTGGGAGCTGATGCGCCGCGGACTCCCAGTACCCGCGGGCTTTGCCGTCACCACCCACGCGTACCGGGAATTCGTGCGCTCGGAGCGGCTGGACCGGGAGATCCGCCGGTGGGTGGACCGGGCGCGGGAGTCGGTGGATGCGCAGCTGGAGGCGTCCCGGAGGATCCGGGAGCTGTTCACGGAACGCCGTGCGCCCGCCTTTCTGACGGAGGAGGTGGCACGGGCGTACGGGCGGCTTGGGGAGCCGCCGGTGGCGGTGCGTTCCTCCGCGGTGGGGGAGGACGCGAGGACCGCGTCGTTTGCCGGGGAGCACGAAAGCTACCTGTGGGTGTGCGGGTGCCAGGAGGTGGCCGCCTCCGTGCTGCGGTGCTGGGCGAGCCTGTTCAGCCCGCAGGCTCTGAGCTACTTCGCGCACCTGGGGGCGGATCCCGCGGAAGCCGCCATGGGGGTGGTGGTGCAGCACATGGTGGACGCCCAGGTGGCGGGCGTCATGATCACCCTGGACCCGGTCACGGGCGATCCGTCCCAGGTGACGGTGGAGGCCAGCTACGGCCTGGGCCTCGCGGTGGTGGGCGGGGAAGTGACCCCGGACCGGTTCGCGGTGGACAAGGTGACCCTGGAGGTGCGTTCCAGCCGCGTGGGTCGGAAGACCGTGGCGTACCGCTACGATCCGGTCCAGGGTCGCGTGGCGGCGTTTCCGGTAGCGGAGGACGTGGCCAGCCAGCCGTGCCTGCAGCCACAGCAGGTCCAGCAGCTGGCGCAGATGGGCAGGCAGCTGGAGCGGGAGCTGGGGAGGGCCCAGGACGTGGAGTGGGCTCTGGACAGCGAGGGTCGCTTGTACCTGGTCCAGACCCGGCCCGAGACGGTCTGGAGCAACCGACCGCGGGTACCCCTGTCGAACCCGGACGAGCCCATGCTGAGCCGGATCCTGCACAGCATGCGGATCCCCATGCGCATCGCGGATTGATCCGTCTGTGGCCGGCGGCTGGCGGGTCTGGCTGTTCGACCTGGACAAGACCCTGGTCAACGTGGAGGACGGCGTGGACTACTGCGCCGCCCTCTGGGCTTTGCGGGAACAGTTCCCCCAGGCCTCCAAGAAGGAGGGACTGCCGCCCGTGGAGTTCACGCGGTGCGCGGTGGAGGTGCTGTCCATCCTGGAGGGCCTGTTCGGAGACCCTTCCCGGTGGCAGCTGGCCTCCGACACCGTGGAGGCGTACGAGCTGGCGGGTGCCGCGCGCTCCACGCCCATGCCGGGCCTGGAGTCGTTGCGCCGCCTGCGGGACCGGCGCCCGTGGGGGGTGGTGACGCTGCTGGGGCCCCGCGCGGCGCAAGAGGTGCTGCGCCGCCACGGGCTGCAGCCGGACTGCCTGGTGGCCAGGCAGCCAGACGTCCGGATGAAGCCGGCTCCGGACCCGGTACTCCGGGCACTCCAGCTGCTGGAAGCTCGGCCCGAGGAGGCGGTGCTGGTGGGAGACAGCACCTGGGACCAGCACTCCGCGCGCGCGGCAGGCGTCGCCTTCGTAGGCCTCACGTGGGGCCGCCAGCACCCCTTCCGCCCCGGGACCCGGGTGGCCCGCGACCTGGAGGAGGTTATGCGGCTGCTCCTTCGCCCGTAAGACGCTTGCCCGCCAGGGAAGGAGCTTTGTCCGTCGAACCTTCACAGGCGATGACGCGGTCTGCTGTAAGAACACACGGACCCCAAGGCTCGGGCGGAGACCCCCGATGCAACAGGACGTCTGAGGCCTTCGTCCTGCGGCTTCCCGGCTTGCACCTGGCCCGCACCCTCGGATGCGGCCAGGCTTTCCGCTGGACCTGGCGCGGCGGGGTCGCGGAGGGTGTCGTCGGCCGATCGGTGTGGCGGCTGCGGCCTACAGCCGGGGGGGTCCGTGGGGTGGCCGACGGCGAGGACGTCAGCCCGGACCGGTTGCGGCGCTACCTGCTGAGCTGGGGGCCGGTGGGTCCGCTGGAAGCCGCTCTGGCCACGGACCCTGTGCTGGCGCGGGTACTGCCGCGGACCCGCGGGATCTCCATCCTGGCGCAGGACCCGTGGGAGGTGCTGGCCACGTTCCTCGTCTCTCAGAACAACAACATCCCGAAGATCGTCCGCAGCGTGGTGCACCTCTGCCGGACCCTGGGCGAGCCCATCGGACGGCCGGCCCTGGCGTGGACGTTCCCGCCCCCGGCGGCGGTGGCGGCGGCGCCGGACTGCGTGCTGAAAGAGGCGCTGCTCGGCTACCGGGCAGCCTACCTCCGCGAGGCAGCACGCCGCGTGGCCTGCGGCGCCCTGGACCTGGGCCGCCTCCGGGCGCTTCCCACGGAGGACGCGCGAGGGGCGCTGTTGGACCTACCCGGAGTCGGGGAAAAGGTGGCGGACTGCGTGTTGCTGTTCGGGCTGGGGCACCGGGCGGTGTTCCCCGTGGACGTGTGGGTGAAGCGCGCGGTGGAGGAGCTGTACTTCGGCGGCCGGTCCAGGTCCGTGGGGGACATCCGGGCGTGGGCCGTGGACCGCTTCGGACCGCTGGCGGGCCTGGCGCAGCAGCACCTGTACCACTACGCCAGGACGAGCCGGATCGGCGGATTCCGTCAGGGAGAACGTGGTGCAGACCCCGCCGCAGGGCGCAGCACCGCGGCCTGCGGGTGACGTACCTGCCGCCAGTTCCGGACTCCCAGCAGGGCCGCGCAGACCAGCCCGGCTACCTCCAGGGGCCACGAGAAAGCCGCCACCTGGCCGCTCTCCGGAGTAAGGACCGCGAGTTGGGCGTACACCCGGTTGACCAGAGCTGCAGCCTGCACCGCCACGGGTCCGGGGAACGCGTACACGTTGGGGCTCGTGAGCGACAGCACCTGGACGGACGCACCCAGGTGGTCCATGATCCGCAGGCGCTCTTCGAGATCCACCATGGGCCGCGTGAGGGTAGCCAGGCGGGTGCCTACACGTCCAGGTAGACCACCGCGGTCCAGCCACCCGAGGACGGTTCCACGCGGGCCTGGTGGTAGGTGGCGGACTTCACCTCGATCCCCCGGGGGTGACGACCGGGGTCGAACCGCTCTCCCCACACCGTGGCCCGCACCCGCCCTTCACCCGCCTCGTCCACCGCGCAGCGTCGGGCCAGCATCCCGTCCCGGGCGTGCAGGAACAACAGCTCGTTCAACCACTCCACCGCCAGGGCGGTGAGATCGTCGGCCTGTACCTCCACCTGCCAGGATTCCCGCTCCTGCACCGTCTGAGGGTCTGTGATCAGCCCGAACAGGCCCGCGGCCAGCTCCTGCAACAGACTCCCCAAAGAGTCCGCACTGGCCCGGAGGCCGACCTCCGCGGTGTGCTCCAGGACCTCTACCGGCACGGCTCCGTCCAGGTGGCGCCCTGGGCGGGCGCGGTCCTAACCCGCACCCGCGTCCTCTGCGGCGACCCGGGTGAACTGCGGGTCGCCCATCAGCTCCAGCAGCGCCCGCATGAGCATGCTGACCCGCTTCTCCCGGTGGCGGACGCCCCACAGGGTCCGGGTGGGCCGGAAGTCCACGGTGTCCACCACCACCAGGTGCCCCTGGCGCAAGGCCTCCTCTGCGGCTAGTCGGGAAATCACCCCCACCCCGAGCCCCGCGGCCACCGCCCGCACCACCGCCTCGTTGCCCTGCAGCTCCATGGCGGGGGTGGGTACCAGCCCGAGGCTGCGGAACGCCCGCTCCGCCGCCTCCCGGGTCCCGCTCCCCCGCTCCCGCATCACGAGCCGCTGGCGAACCAGCTCCGCCGCGGTCACGTCCCTGCGCTGCGCCAGAGGGTGAACGGGCGACGCGATGACCACCAACTGGTCGGTGTGGTAGGGGAAGTGGACGATGGACTCGTGCCGCATGCCGTCGCCCACCACCCCCACGTCCAGCTCGTTGCGCAAAAGCTTCTCGTAAACCCGCCGGGTGGGCAGGATCTCCAGGGTGATCTCCGCCTCGGGCGCCTGCTCCCGCACCCGCGCCAGGAGGGGCGGGAGGAGGTACGTGCCGGGGGTGTTGTTGGCCCCCACCCGGAGGGAGCCGGCCGCCGTCCCCCGCAGGTCCCGCACGGCCTGCTCTGCCTCTTCCAGCAGGGAGAGGATCCGCACCGCGTACTCGTCCAGCACGCGCCCGGCCTCGGTGAGGAAGATTCGCTTGCCGATCTGCTCGAACAGCTCCACGCCCAGGGCCCGCTCCAGCTCCCGCACCTGGATGCTCACGGAGGGCTGGGTGATGCGCAGCTCCTCCGCGGCGCGGGAGAACGAACCCGCCCGCACCACGGTCCGGAAGATCTTGAGCTGGTGGACGTTCAGCATCCCTTCACTTCCCGTTTCCACTATACCTCCCCACCGGCGGGGCGGCCCACGGGTGACGTGTGATCCCAGCCCCTAGACAGGCCGGCCCGCCGGCCCTATCGTTTGTAAGCGAAGACCGGCGAGGACGGAGGCAGCGCCTCGTCTGCACCCTCAGCGAGCCGGCGAGCCGGTGGGAGCCGGCGGGCGGACGTGGCGGGTTCCACCTCCGGAGCCGCGGCGACAACGCCGCCGGGGAGCCCGATAGAGCCGGAGAGGTGCCGGCCCCTGAGGCCGGAATCAGAGTGGCACCGCGGGAAGCGGAAACCTCCCGTCTCTGAGACGCGGAGGTTTTTTGTTGGAGGTGCAGGATGGACGAGCTGCTCCTGATCCCGGGACCGACCCCGGTCCCCGCGCCCGTGCGGGAGGCCGGGAGCCGGCCCATGACCAACCACCGCAGCGAGGCGTTCGCGCGGGTCCTGCGGACCGTGCTGGAGGGGGTGCGGGAGCTGTACCGGACGCGCCAGCCGGTGATCCCGTACGCCAGCTCCGGGACCGGGGTGTTGGAGGCCGCGGTGGTGAACACCCTCTCGCCGGGAGATCAAGTGCTGGCGCTGTCGTGCGGGGCCTTCGGGAACCGCTTCAGCCGCATCGCTCGGGCTTACGGAGCAGAGGTCACCCACGTGGAGGTGGAGTGGGGCACGGGGGTCCCCCCCGAGCTATTGGAGGAACACCTGAAGAAGGCGGACTACCGGGCGGTGCTGGTCACCCACAACGAGACCTCTACGGGGGTCCAGAACGACTTGAGCGCCCTGGCCGGTGCGCGGGGAGACCGTCCCGCGCTGCTTTTGGTGGACGCGGTGAGCTCCCTGGGGGCCATCCCCCTGGACATGGACGCGTGGGGGCTGGACGTGGTGGTCACCGCGTCCCAGAAGGCGCTGGGCTGCCCGCCCGGGGTGAGCTTCCTGGCTGCCAGCGAGCGCGCGTGGGAGGCGCACCGCACGGCTCGGATGCCCCGCTACTACTGGGACATGGGTATGGTGCAAGACGCCCTCCGGCAGCCCCTGACGCAGACGCCCTTCACCCCGGCGGTTTCGGTGTTCTACAGCCTGGAGGTCTCCCTGGAGCTGATCCGGCAGGAGGGCTACGAAGCCGTGTGCGAACGGCACCGGCTCCTCAGCGAGGCCGTCCGGGCAGGCGTCCGGGCCCTGGGCCTGCGACCGGTGGCGGACGAGCGATGGGCTTCCTGGACGGTGACGGCGGTGTGGCTGCCGGAGGGCGTGTCCGCGGAGGCTCTGGTGGGCCGCGTGCGGGAGCGGTACGGGGTGATCCTGGCAGGGGGTCAGGGCAAGCTGGAGGGGAGGGCGTTCCGGATCGGCCACCTCGGGTACGTGTGGCCCCAGGACATCCTGCGGTGCATGGAGGCGTTGGGCGCGGTGCTGCAGGAGCTGGGCGTGGCGGTGGACCCCCGAGCGGGAGTCGAGGCGGCCCGGCGTGTGTTTGAGGCTCGGGCGGCACAGGCGGTGTAGGCGGCATGGCACTGGCCACGGACCGGCACAAGGTTGAGGAGCTGGGCGTCCGGCACCGGGTGCTGGTGGCGGACGGCTTGGGTGAAGCGGGCCTGCGCCGGCTTCGGGAGTCCTGTGAGGTGCAGGTGTTTGGGGGGCTCTCGGAGGAGGAGCTGTGCGCCCGGCTGGAGGGCGTGCACGCCCTGGTGGTGCGGAGTCGCACCAGGGTCACCCGGCGCGCCCTGGAGGCGGGGCGGGACCTGCGGGTGGTGGCGCGGGCGGGTGTCGGCGTGGACAACATCGACGTGGAGGCTGCCACCCGCGCGGGTGTGCTGGTGATCAACACCCCGGACAGCAGCGTCCGGGCCACCGCGGAGCACACCCTGGCGATGCTGTTGGCCTCCTGTCGGAACCTGCCCCAAGCCTACCAGTCCCTGCAGCGCGGGGAGTGGAACCGCGAGGCCTTCGTCGGCACCGAGGTGTACGGGAAGACCCTGGGGGTGGTGGGGCTGGGTCGCATCGGGAGCGAGGTGGCGCGTCTGGCCCGGGGTGTGGGGATGCGGGTGTTGGCCTACGACCCCTACGTGAGCGCGGAGCGCGCTGCGCACCTGGGCGCCGAGCTGGTGCCCTTTGAGCGCCTGCTGGAGGACGCGGACTTCATCACCCTCCACGTGCCCCTGTCGCCCCAGACCCGGGGCATGATCGGCCGGGGGGAGCTGCGTCGGATGAAGCGGGGCGTACGACTGGTCAACTGCGCCCGCGGGGGGCTGGTGGACGAGGAGGCGCTACTGGAGGCCCTGGAAGAGGGGCACGTGGCCGGGGCGGCGCTGGACGTGTTCGCGGAGGAACCCCCCAGGGACCTCCGGCTGGTCCGGCACCCCCGGGTGGTGGCGACCCCGCACCTGGGAGCGTCCACCCGGGAGGCGCAGGAGGCTATCGGCGTGGACGTGGCGGAGCAGGTGCTGCAGGCGCTGGCGGGCCGGTTGCCCCGCGGCGCGGTGAACGTGGCGGCGTTCCGCGGTGACGCGTGGGAGCGCCTCAGCCCCCACCTGGAACTGGGCCGCGTCCTGGGAGCCCTGCTGCGGCAGCTGAGCCCCGGCCCCGTCTACGCGGTGGAGGTGCGGCTGGAGGGCGAGCTCAGCCACGTGGAGCCCTCGCCTCTCGTGGCCTCCGTGCTGGTGGGCCTGCTGAGCGGGGTGACCGACCAGGTGGTGAACGTGGTGAACGCGCACCTGCTGGCCGGCGAGCGGGGCATCCGGGTGGTGGAGTCCCGCCAGGAGACCAGCGAGGACTTTGCCAGCCTGATGGTGGTGACCGCCCACACCCCCAGCGGCGACTTCCAGTTGGGCGGGACGCTGTTTGGCCGCAGCGAGCCGCGCATCGTGCGGATCGGACAGTACCGGATCGACCTGGACCCGGCTCCCTACATGCTGTTCGCCTGGAACACCGACCGGCCCGGGATGATCGGACGGGTGGGGACCATCCTGGGCCGCCACGGCGTCAACATCGCGGGCATGCACCTGGGCCGCGAGAGCCCAGGGGGGGTGGCGGTGATGGTGTTGACCCTCGACGACCCTGTTCCTCCGGAGGCGGTGGCGGAGATCCGATCCGTGGACGGGATCTACGACGTGAAGGTCGCGCAGCTGTGACGGAGGCTCCGATCCGCGCCTGCGGAGCAGGGCGGTAGAGAGTCCGGCCTTTGGAGGCAGCGGCGGTGGTGGACCTGAGAGCCCTCCGCGAGGATCCGCAGACGTTCCGGGAAGCGTTGCGGCGTCGAGGCCGGGATCCGTCCTTGGTGGACCGGGCGCTGGAGCTGGACCGCTCGTGGCGGGAGGCACTGCAGGAGGTGGAGCGACTGCGGGCGCAGCAGAACCGCGCCAGCGAAGAGGTAGCGCGGCTTTCCCCGGAGGCACGGGGGCAGAAGATCGCGGAGGTGCGGGAGCTGGCGGCGCGCCTGAAGGAACTGGAACCCGAGGTACGCCGCCGGCGAGAGGAGCTGGAGGGGGTGCTGCTCCTGTTCCCCAACACGCCGCACCCCACGGTTCCGGACGGTGTGGGGGAGCAGGACAACGTGGTGATCCGCACGTGGGGCAGGCCGCCCCGGTTCGACTTCGAGCCCAAGGACCACGTGGAGCTCGGCCGGCAGCTGGGCATCCTGGACTTCGAGCGGGCCGCCAAGGTCTCCGGCTCCCGTTTCTACTACCTCCTGGGGAAGGGGGCGCTGCTGGAGATGGCCCTCGTCCGGTACGCCCTGGACCGTCTGCTGGCCCACGGGTTCGTGCCGGTGATCCCGCCGGTGCTGGTGCGGCCGGAGATCATCACGGGCGCCTGGGGCGGGGCCACCTTCGACCCGCAGCAGACGTACCGCGTGGCAGAGGACGACCTGGCCCTGATCGGGACGTCGGAGCAGAGTCTGGCCGGTTTCTACCGAGACGAGGTCCTGGACGCGCACCGGCTACCGGTGCGGTTCGCGGGGATCTCCTGGTGCTTCCGACGGGAGGCCGGAGCCCACGGCCGCGAGACTCGAGGCCTGTACCGGGTGCACCAGTTCGACAAGGTGGAGATGTTCTCGTTCGCGCACCCCGAACGGTCGTGGGAGGAGCACGAGTTCCTGGTGAGCGTGGAGGAGGAGATCCTGCAGGGGCTGGGGATCCCGTACCGGGTGGTGCTGCTGTGCGCGGGGGACCTGGGCACCGCGTCCGCCAAGACCTACGACCTGGAGGCGTGGATGCCGGGCCGGGGGGCCTACGGGGAGGTGACCTCCTGCAGCAACACCACGGACTTCCAGGCGCGGCGGCTCAACGTGCGCTTCCGGGAGCGGGGCAGGACGGAGTTCGTGCACACCCTGAACGGTACCGCCCTGGCCACGTCGCGCGTCCTCATCGCCCTGCTGGAGAACTACCAGCAGCCGGACGGCAGCGTCCGAGTCCCTGAAGCCCTCGTGCCCTACACGGGCTTTGACCGCGTGGAGCCTGCGGCGTGACGGGGTCGGGGTGGAGCCCTTCGAGGAACTGCTGAGCCGGGGCGAAGAGGCCCTCGCGGAGGGCGCGTGGCAGCGGGCGGAGGAGTGCTTCCGAGAAGCGGTGGCCCTGCGCCCGACCTCCGCCCACGCCCGCAGCAAGCTTGGGGTGGCCCTAGCCCGCCAGGGGCGGTACGAGGAGGCGCTGGCCAGCTTCCGAGAGGCCCTGCAGTTAGACCCGCTTTACGCACCGGCCTACTGCAACATCGGCACCGTCCACGGCGAGCGGGGCGACCTGGAGGAGGCGGTCCGGGCGTACCGGAAGGCCCTGGAGCTGGATCCCGACTACGCGGTGGCGCACCAGAACCTGGCCGCGGTGTACAAGCGGCTGGGCCGGTACGAGGAGTTCGTGCGTCACATGAAGCGGGCCACACGGCTGGCCGCACGGGGATCCAGAGGCGCGGGCCGGCCGGGATGCCTGGTCACCCTCCTGGCAGCGGGGGCGGTCCTGTGGTGGGGGCGCTAAGCGCTCGGGGAGGCCTGAGCCCGCCAGTCACGGCCGTGGGGGTGGCAGCCTCCGCGGCGAGTGGGGTGGAGGGGAGCGCGGTCCCACAGCGGTGCTGCAGTCGGAGGCGGACGGTGGGCCACTCGCTGTGCAGCAGGCGGTACACGAGGGTGTCGTGCACGTGGCCGTCCCGTGCCACATCCGCGGCGGCCTGAAACGCCTCCACGGAGGCCCCTAGCTTGTTCAGGGCAGCCCGCGCGGCCAGGTTGGCTGCGGACGTCCTCCACCGCACGCGGGGCAGGCGGAGGACGTCGAAGGCCAGGCCTAGTAGCAGCAGCATGGTCTCGGGGAAGACGGCCCCTCCCCGGTAGGGTGGCAGCAGCAAGGTGCAGCACACCTCCGCGCACCGCTGAACGGGCCGCAGGTCCACCAGGCCCGTGATGCCGGCCGGTGCCAGGTCCCGCTTCAGCCGGATCACGTACGCCCGGATGCCCGGTCGGCGCAGCAGCCGCCGCAGGTACGCACGGGTCCCCTCCACGGCCCTCACTCGCGCAACTCGGACCGCAGCCGGATCAGGTGCAGCAGGTCACTGCGGGTGAGGATCCCCACCAGCTCGCCGTCGGCGTCCAGCACCAGGAGGCGGCCCACCCCCGCCTGCACCATCCGGGCCAGGGCGTCGTACGCGGGCGCCTCCGGCCGCACCGTGTGGGCCCGGTCGATGGGGGTCATGGCCTCGCGTACGCGGGTGGTGGACCACCTCTCCCGGGGCACCTGCTTCAGGTCGTGCAGGGTGAGGATGCCCAGCAGCCGGTCTCCGTACACGACTGGGTAGCCGCCGTGTTTGCGGGGCAGGAAGTAGCCCGCCACCGCTTCCTCGAGGGTGAGGTCGGCTTCCAGGGTGACGGGGTCAGGAGTCATGATGTCCCGCACCCGCACGCCCCTCAGGGCGTGTCGCAGGAGCATCTGCTGGTAGGAGGCTCCCGCACCCTGGTCCAGGAACCAGCCGATGAGGACTAGCCACAGGCCGTCCACGGGGCGGCCGGTGAAGATGGCCAGCACCCCCAGGGCGATGAAGGCGGCCGCGGTGGCGTGGCCGAGGGAGGTACTGACGCGGGTGGCGCGCTCCAGGCCGAGGAAGGACCACAGGACCGCCCGCAGGACCCGCCCGCCGTCCAGGGGAAAGGCGGGCAGGAGGTTGAAGGCGGCCAGCAGGAGGTTCACGGAGGACAGATATCCCATCAGGGCCGTGGCCGGCACCGGGTCTCCGGAGGGGGTGAGGAGTCGGAACAGCCCTGCCAGCAGCAACGACGTGGCCGGGCCCGCCAGGGCCACCCACAGCTCGTGAGCGGGCCGCTCGGGCTCCCGCGCGAGCTGCGCCACCCCGCCGAACAGGAACAGGGTGATGCTGCGGGTGGGGATACGGAAGTGCCTGGCTACTAAGGCGTGGCCCAGCTCGTGGACCAGCACGGACCCGAACAGCAGCAGCGCGCCGGCGAACCCCATGGTCCAGTAGGTCTCCGCGGGCAGGCCGGGGATCCGCTGCGGGAAAATCCCCCGGGCCAGGGACCAGGCGATGGCCCACACCGCCAGGAACCACGTGGCGTGTACCTGCACGGTGATCCCCAGAAGGCGGCCAACCCGGATGGAACCCGTCATCCCACGACCTCCGGCGCCGGGCGTCCAGCGGGGATTTCACCACGGAGGCGGGCGCTCCCTGCGGTTGTGCTAGCATCCTGGCGGGAATAGCGGGCCAGACGGTGCCGTTTGCACCACGCGAGGCCCGAAACCCGAAGCGGAGGAGGTTCAGCGACGATGGTCAAGCCCGTGGAGGTCACCGACGAGAGCTTCGAGCGCGAGGTGCTGCAGGCGCAGCTGCCCACGGTGGTGGATTTCTGGGCCGCGTGGTGCGGGCCCTGCCGCATGATCGCCCCCATCGTAGAGGAGCTGGCGCGGGAGTACGAGGGCCGGGTGAAGTTCGCCAAGCTGGACGTGGACCGCAACCCGTCCACCGCGGTGCGCTACAACATCCTGTCCATCCCCACCCTCGGTGTGTTCAAGGGCGGGCAGCTGGTGGAGCGCATCATCGGGTACATGCCCAAGGCCGAGCTCAAGCGGCGGATCGAGGCCGCGGTGGGCGCTACCGTGTAGGCTCCGCGGCCCGGCGCGCCAGCTCCGAGACGGCCTCGTGGATCCGGAAGACCACCACCAGCGCCTCGAGGGCCAGCCGGAGGAGGGCACACCCCAGCAGGAACCCCAGGGGCGCCGTCACGAGGCCCAACAGGGCCGGCGGGCCGCCCCGCACCAGGGCGGCCAGGAGGAAGGCCAGTGACCAGAAGGCCAGCAGGACCACTCCCGCCGCGTACACCCACCGGGCCACCCGCAGGGTGACCATCCGCTCGAAGGAGAGGTCAAACAGGGCTGAAAGGAAGGACACTCCCTCCGGATCGCGCACCGCACCCTCCGTTTTCGCGGAGGGTTCGGCGGGGATGCGCGCAGATCCTCCGTCAGTCCTGCTGCGCCAGCCAGCGCTCCGCCTCGATGGCCGCCTGGCACCCGTACCCCGCCGCGGTCACCGCCTGCCGGTAGGTGCGGTCGTGCACGTCGCCCGCGGCGAACACCCCTTCCACGCTGGTCATCATCCCCCGCTTGAGGACCACGTAGCCCCCGCTGTCCAGCTCCAGCTGTCCCCGGAACAGGTCGGTGTTGGGGACGTGACCGATGGCCACGAACACCCCGTCGGTGGCCAGCTCCCGCACCTCCCCCGTCTGGGTGTGGCGCAGGCGCACGCCCGTCACCCGGGAGTCCTCCCCCAGGATGTCCTCCACCACGTGGTTCCATACGAACTCGATCTTGGGGTTGCGGAAGGCCCGGTCCTGCAGGATCCGGCTGGCGCGGAGCTGATCCCGGCGGTGGACCACCCGTACGGACTCCGCCAGGTTGGCCAGGTACAGCGCTTCCTCCATGGCGGTGTCCCCGCCTCCCACCACCACCACCCGCTTGCCGCGGAAGAAGAACCCGTCGCAGGTGGCACACGTGCTCACGCCCCGGCCGAGGTACCGGCTCTCCGACGGCAGGCCCAGCATGCGAGCCCGCGCGCCCGTGGCCACGATGACCGCCCGGGCCTCGTACACTTCCCCGTTCCCGGCCTGGATCCGGAAGGGGCGGGTGCGGAAGTCCACCGCCACCGCGTCCTCCGGAACGAACTCCGCCCCCACCCGCTCGGCCTGACGGCGCATCTGCTGCATGAGTTCCGGCCCCAGGATAGGCTCCGCAAACCCCGGGTAGTTCTCCACCTCGGTGGTGAGCATGAGCTGGCCCCCGGGCTGGGAGCCCTCCAGGACCAGGGGTTGCAGGTTCGCCCGGGCCGCGTAGATGGCCGCGGTCAGGCCCGCAGGACCGGAACCCAGGATCACGAGATCGCGCATCGCTTGCCCTCCGCCGCGTCGGGTCCGCTGGACCGTAGGGTAAAACGGTCCAGGAGTCCGAGGGATTCCCGAACTGGGGTATAAAGCTAGCAGGAATAGGCCCGGGGGTCGGGATGTCGAACGCGCGCTTCCGCACCGACGTCGACTACTACGAGGTCCTCCAGGTGCACCCCAGCGCCCATCCTGCTGTCATCCGGAAAGTCTACCACGTGCTCATGCTGGAGCTGAAGCACCACCCGGACCTGGGCGGGGACGTGGAGCGGGCGCAGTTGATCAACGAGGCGTTCGCGGTGCTGTCGGACCCGCAGCGGCGGCAGGAGTACGACCGGTTCCGGGCGGAAGTGGGACTGCGCACGGAGTGGCCCGGGGCAGCCCGCACCGCCCCGGAGCAGGGGCCGGACCCGGACGTCCACGCGGCACTGCTGGAGCAGATCCAGGAGGCCATGACGGCTCTATCCGCGTGGCCGCCCCGTAAGACGCCGCCGCCCTTCTGCCGCGGCCGCGCAGCAGGGATCGAGGTGGGGCCGCTGTCCCGGGTGCACGGCTTCCGCTACACGGGGTCCATCCGTAGCGCGCAGGAGAAGCTGGGTGAGGAGCTGGAGTTCCGCACGTACGCGCGGCCCGGGGGGGACCTGCGAATGGTGGTGGTGGCGGCCCGCGGGACGCTGGTGGCGGGCATGCTCTGCGGGGCGCCGGAGCAGCTGGCCCCCGACGTGGTCCGTGCGTTCGCCGCGGAGGTGACCGGCGGCGAGGTGGATGTGGAGGCGGTGGCGCGGCTGCTGCACGCGGTGGAGTACCTGGACTCCGGAGACCGACGGCGGCGGACGCGGGCGCTGGACCTGTGGCTGGCCTGCGCGACCCGGGAGCCGCACCAGAGCTGCCTGGTGCTGAGCGCCTACCCTCTCTAGAGAAGAGAACCGGCGTGGCGGCCCGTCCTCCCCAAGGCTCTCCGGGCGTCCTCCGGGAGGTCGCCCTGGTGTTCCTCAAGCTGGGCCTGGTCGGCTTCGGCGGGCCCGCGGCGCACGTCGCGCTCATGCACGAAGACGTGGTCCGCCGCCGGCGGTGGGTGTCCGAGGCCGAGTTCCTGGACCTCGTGGGTGCGACCCACCTGATCCCCGGCCCCAATTCCACCGAGCTGGCCATCCACCTCGGGTACCGCCGGGCAGGCTGGCCGGGGTTGGTGACCGCGGGCGGCTGCTTCATCCTGCCCGCTTTTGTGGCGGTGCTCGGCTGCGCCTGGGCGTACGTGCGCTACGGCAGTCTGCCGCAGGTGGCCTCGGCCCTGTACGGCGCGAAGCCGGCCATCGTGGCGGTGGTGGCCGTGGCCCTGTGGGGGCTGGGGCGCGCGGCCCTGAAGGACGGGCTCACCTTAGGGCTGGCGGGTGCGGTGCTGGTGTTGTGGCTGAGGGGAGCTCACGAACTGGTGCTGCTGTTCGGTGCGGGGATGGTCGCGGTGGCGGCCCGAGTGCGGACCGGGGGTCTGGCGGCGCTACTGCCGCTGGTGGGGCCTGCGGCGGCCGCAGCCCCCACCGCGGTGCCCTTCCAACTGGGTACCCTGTTCTTCACCTTCCTGAAGATCGGGTCGGTCCTCTTCGGCAGCGGGTACGTGCTGCTCGCCTTCCTGCACGCGGACTTCGTGGTCCGGCTGGGCTGGCTTTCCGATACGCAGCTGCTGGACGCGGTGGCGGTGGGGCAGGTGACACCAGGTCCGGTGTTCACCACCGCTACCTTCGTGGGTTACCTGGTGGCGGGGCTTCCCGGTGCTGCGGTGGCCACGGCAGGGATCTTCCTGCCAGCCTTCGTGTTCGTAGCTGCCACCCATCCCCTGGTTCCCCGCATGCGACGCTCCAGATTTGCCTCCAGCTTCCTGGACGGCGTGAACGCGGCCTCGTGGGCGCTGATGGCCGGCGTGAGCCTGCGCCTGGCACGGGCCTCGCTGACCGACGGGCTCACCGTGGCCCTGGCGGCCGGGGCCCTGGTGCTGCTGTGGCGGCGGGTGAACTCCGCGTGGGTGGTGCTGGGCAGCGCGGCCGTGGGGGTGCTGACGCGGGAGCTCGTGACACGGCTGTGAAACCTTCCTCCGATCCTCGGAGACAGGCCAGGGGAAGGAGGTGAGGGCATGCGCAGGCTTTCGGCGGTGGTGGGCCTGGGGGTTATCGTGGCGCTGGCGTCCGCAGCGCTCGCCCAGTCCTACAAGGCCGGGGAGTACCAGGTGGGCGCGCCCGCCTCAGAGCCGAAGTGGAAGGTGCAGGCGCGGACCGGGTCCACCCACGCGGGATTTGCCGCCGCGGCGGACACGGCTTCGTCGGTGGACCAGCACCTGGGCCACGCCTTGAACTGCATCGAGGGGTCTAGGGGCAAGAACTTCAACGCCAGCTGGGGACACGTCTGTCAGGGCCAGGGGGACGGCCTGCTGGTGGACCTGCGGGCGGACCGTGCGGGCGCGGCCTGGCTGCTGGTGGCGGAGGCCGCGGACCAGCTGGCGGTGGCCGGGATCCGGACCCGCGACCTGGCACAGAAGAAGAACGCGAGCCGGGGCGTGGCGGAGCTGTTGCGCCTGATCGCGGAGAGCCGCTAGGCGGGGCGGGGCTTGTTGAGGGCTCCCCGGAACCGGGCTACTGTAGTAGCACGGTCCCGAGGGAGGTCATGGAGCCACGCGTCCTCGCCCTGGGGCGGGCTCGCCCGCACATGGGCCCCGTAACCCCGCACGGACTGCCCCGCGCCGCGGAGGAGCTGCCGTGAGCGAATTGGGCGGGTTCGCCTCGGCCCTCGCCCTGGCGCTCTCTGCGTACGCCGCGGGGGCCAGTTTCCACGGCGCCCGCACGGGTAGCACCCGCTGGACGGACAGCGGCGCGCGGGCTCTCTGGGCAGCCGCCGCTGCCCTAACGGTGTGCGTGGCCACCCTGGTGTACGCCCTGGTGACGTGGGACTTCCGGCTGGACTACGTGGTCCGCAACACCAGCCTCGCCACGCCCTTACTGTACCGGGTGAGCGCCCTGTGGGGCGCGCAGGCGGGATCGTTGCTGTTCTGGAGCTGGCTGCTGGCCCTGGTGGCTTCCGCCGCGGTGGCCGGGCAGCGTCGCCAGCACCCGCAGCTGTCCGCGTGGGCCTGTGCGGTGTTGAGCGCGGTGCTGGGGTTTTTCCTGTTTCTGGTGGTCTTGGAGCGCCCGTTCCGGACCCTGCCCTTTGCACCCGCGGACGGGCGCGGGCTGAACCCCCTGCTGGAAGACCCCGGCATGGTGGCTCACCCGCCTTTGCTGTACCTGGGGTTCGTGGGGCTTGCGGTACCCTACGCCTTCGCCATGGCGGCTTTGGTCACCCGGAAGCTGGACGCGGGCTGGATTGCGGCCACCCGCCGCTGGACCGTGGCCAGCTGGCTGAGCCTGGGAGCCGGGCTCGTGGTGGGGGGGTGGTGGGCGTACCGGACCCTGGGCTGGGGCGGCTACTGGGGCTGGGACCCGGTGGAGAACGCAGCCTTGGTCCCTTGGCTGGTCGCCACCGCGTACGTTCACTCCGCGGTGGTGCAGGAGCGGCGCGGGGCCTTCGCCGCGTGGAACCTGACGCTGGTGGTGCTGGCGTTCGGCACCGCGGTCCTGGGCACCTTCCTCACACGCACGGGGCTGGTGGTGTCCGTCCACAGCTTCGCGCGGTCTGAGATCGGGCCGTACTTCCTCGGCTTCGTGGCGCTGCTGCTGGCGGGGTCCTTCGCCCTCGTGGCGTGGCGGTGGGACGACCTCCGGGGTAGCCCGCCGGTGGACGACCTGCGCTCGCGGGAGGGTGCGTTCCTGTTCAACAACGTGCTGTTCTTGAGCTTTGCGGGCGCGGTGCTGGTGGGCATCCTGTACCCGCTGGCGATCCAGGCGGCGGGAGGCCCTCAGGTGTTCGTGGGGCCCCCGTACTTCCACGCGGTGGCCGCGCCCGTGGGCTTGGCGCTCCTGGTGCTGATGGGTGTCGCGGTGGGGCTGCCCTGGCGGCGCGCGGGTGCGGGTGTGGTGGCGCGTTTCCGTTACCCGTTGTTCGCGGCCCTGCTGGTGGCGGTGGGATCCGGGGTGGTGCTGCGTCGGCCCGGCGTGGTGGCGGCCGCTGCCGCGGTGAGTTTCGCTTTGTCCGCGACCCTGCAGGCGTTCCACGACGCCGGCCGGGC
>JBKBVM010000059.1:0-8634 GCA_046289555.1 bacterium | reverse complement strand
CTCGGTCCTTGAACCGTCGCGGGGTACGCGCTTTGCCGCACGTATGGGCGAGGCCGGTGGGGGTGTCAAAACCTCCCGCCGCGGGCTTCCGCGCCGGCCGCGCCGTGGGAGCGCGCTACGGGTCGCCCCGAAGGGGAGATCGCCCACCACGCCAGATCCCGCGGGCCGTTGACCCGCCAGGGGTCTGGACCGGCCTCGGGAGCGCACCGGCGGCGAGGGTGCACGGAGTCGAAAGCGTGCGGTATCGTATTGGTGTTGCCTCGTCCCAGGGAGGGGAGGCAGAGTCCGCGAGGTAGGAGGGTCACGGTGTCGTCCATCCTGGAGATGACGGTGGAGATCGTGACGGCGCAGGCGGGGCAGCGGAGGATGGGGCCTCGGGAGATCGAGGAGGCCATCCGGCGTACCGCCGCGGCCCTGCGGGCGGTGGCGGACACGGGGCCTGCGCCACAGCCCCCGGCACCGGCCGCGGCTCCGGCCAACTGGATCCGCGCGGAGGAGGCTGCACGGCGCCTCGGGGTGAGCCGCTTGACGGTGTACAAGTACATCCGGCAGGGCAAGCTGCCCGCCACGCGCCAGGGACGGTCCTACGCAGTGCGGCTGGAGGACGTGGCGGCGCTGCGCAGGGGCCTGCGCCGGCGGGGGCGTCCGGTGGTCCGGGCCCGCCGCAGTCCGCGGCCTGCCGCGTCCCGGCGGCGTCGGGCCGCGCGGCGTGCGTGAAGCTGCTCGGTGGTGCCAGGGGGATTGCAGATGAGCGAGCCCCGCGTGCACGGTTTCCTCTTCTACGAGGTGCCCCCGGGATACCGGACGTCCCAGCAGGCGGCCCGGGTACGGGAGGCGGTCCAACGGGCCGCCGCGGTCTCCGGGGTCGCCGCGGTCTACACGTACGACCTGGTGGGGCTCCGCTCGGACGCGGACCTCGGGCTGTGGGTAGCGGCCCAGGGGCTGGAGCCGTACCAGAGAGCTGCCGGGTTCCTCCTGGCCACCGACCTCCGTTGCGTGGGTGCCCTGTGGGGCTTCGTCCGTCCGTCCCAGTACACCGGGCGCAGCGGTACCAGCGTCCAGGTACCGGGGCCCCGCAAGCGCTACCTGGTGGTGTACCCCTTCAGCAAGACCCACGAGTGGTACCAGTTGCCCGCGGAGGACCGGCGGCAGATGATGCTGGAACACGCCCGGGTCGGGCACGGCTTCGAAGGGATCGAGCAGATCCTGCTGTACAGCACGGGGCTGAGCGACTGGGAGTTCGTGGTGGGCTACGAGACGGACGACCCCGAGCGCTTCCTCGAACTCGTCACGAGCCTGCGGAGTACGGCGGCGCGGCCCTACACCCTGCGGGACACCCCGATCTTCACCGCGCGGCACGGCAGCCCGGAGGAGGTCGTTCGCCACGTCTTCCAGACGCCCTGAAGCGCCCGCGGACCTGCGGGCGGTGGACGTCTTCCGGCAGCTGCTGGAGGAGAACCGTGTCATGACCCTGGCTACGTGCTCGGCGGAGGGGCCGTGGGCGGCTCCGGTGCTGTACGCCCTGCAGCCCGGTCCCGAGCTGGTGTTCATGTCGCGGCTGACCACGCGGCACGTGCGGGACCTTCTGGCCTGCCCGCGGGTGGCTGCGGCCATCCACCCGGACCAGACCCGGCCCCTGCGGGGGGTACAGCTGGAAGGGACCGCGCGACCGCTGGCAGGACGCGAGGCGGTGCGAGCCGTGCGGGTGTACTTGGCGCGTTTCCCCTCCGCCCAGGGGAGGTTCCCCCTGTGGTCCGCGGTCCGGGGAACAGGCCAGATCCGGTTCTTCGCCCTGCGGCCGGAGCGCGCGTACGTCCTGTCCGAGGGAGACTTCGGCTGGGGTGTGCGCCGCCAGGTCCCTCCGGACGCCCTGCCGCCGGCCTCCCCATGACCGGCTACCGGGTCGCGGTGTTCCTCCACCTGCTGGCCGCCGCCGTGTGGGTGGGCGGATATCTGTTGTTCGCGTGGGCGGCTCCGGCTCTGCGCCGCCGAGGGCCTGAGGGGGCGCAGGCCTTCCGCGTGCTGGGACTCCGCTTCCGCGGCCTGTCCTGGCTGGCGGTGCTGGTTCTGGTGGCTACGGGCGTGGTGTTCCTGTTCTCCGGCTGGGACCCGGCCCAGCCGGTGCTGCGGGACAAGCTGGGACTTGTGGGGCTGGCGGTGGCGCTGAAGGCCGCCCACGACTTCTGGGCCGCACCGGGGGCTGCGCGGGGCCAGCTTTCGCCCCGATGGGCCACCGCCCTGGCGCGCGCGAACCTGGTGGTGCTGGTGGCGGTGGTGTACTTCGCCACGCTGCTGGGAGGCCGTCGGTGAGGGACCGCGTGTTGCGCGCCGCCGTGGGGCAGCCTGTAGACACCACGCCGGTGTGGTTCCTCCGGCAGGCGGGGCGTTACCTTCCGGAGTACCGGAGGCTGCGGGAGCGCTACTCCCTGGCGCAGCTGTGCCGCGAGCCGGAGCTGGCCGCGCAGGTCACCCTGCAGCCCCTGCGCCGCATGGACGTGGACGCCGCCATCCTGTTCAGCGACCTGCTGGTGCCCCTGTGGGGGATGGGCCTGGAGTTCGAGCTGGCGGAGGGCCGCGGCCCAGTCCTCTCAACACCGGTCTCGCCCGAACGGCTCGCGCACCTTCCCGAGCTCGACCTGGAGGCGGTGGAGTTCGTCCCGCAGACCGTCCGTCTGCTGAGAGGCGCCCTGGACCGCCCCCTGGTAGGGTTTGCGGGAGCACCGTTCACCGTGGCCGCCTACCTGGTGGAGGGGCGGCCGTCCCGGGACTGGCCCCGGACCCGGGCCCTGCTGCACCGCCGTCCCGAGGTGTGGCACGCCCTCGCCGCGCGTCTGGCCGCCAACCTCGCCGCGTACCTCCGCGCCCAGGTACAGGCGGGCGCGCAGCTGGTCCAGCTGTTCGACTCGTGGGTGGGGGTGCTGTCGGCGGAGGACTTCCGGTGGGCGGTGCGGCCCTACCTGGTCCAGCTGCTCCGGGCCGTGGACGGCGTCCCGCGGATCTACTTCGCCACCGGGTGTGCGCACCTGCTGGCGGAGTTCCGGGATCTGCCCGCAGAGGTGGTGGGGGTGGACTGGCGGGTGCCGCTGTCTGAGGCCGCGGCCGTCCTGGGTGGAAAGGCCATACAGGGCAACCTCGACCCCGCGCGGCTGCTGGGAGACCGACACGCCCTGCGGGCGGAGGCGTCCCGCATCGTGGCCCAGGGTCGCGAACTGCGCGGTCACATCTTCAACCTGGGCCACGGGGTGATGCCGGAAACCGACCCCGACCGGCTTGCGGAGCTGGTGGACTGGGTGCACGAAACGGGGAGACGCGCGTGACGGTCGGCGTGCTGCTCATGGCGTACGGGACGCCCCGCAACCTGGACGAGGTGGAGGCGTACTTCACCCACATCCGGCGTGGACGGGCGCCCTCGCCGGAGGAGGTAGCCGACCTTCGCGAGCGGTACCGGCGGATCGGCGGCGCCTCGCCCCTCCGGGCGATCACCGAGGCACAGGCCCGCGGGCTGCAGGCGGTCCTGGACCGGCGGTCTCCCGGCACCTTCCGGGTCTACCTGGCGATGAAGCACAGCCCGCCGTTCGTCGGGGACGTGGCCGCGCGGATGGTGCAGGACGGGCTGCGGGAGGTGGTGGCCCTGGTGCTGGCGCCGCACGAGTCCCGCATGATCGTGGACGAGTACCTGGAGTACGCGCAGCCCGCGTTCCGATCCGTCCCCGAGCTGCGGGTGCGGGTCATCCGCTGCTGGCACCTGAACCCCGGCTACCTCGCCGCGGTGGAGCGGCGCATACGCTCCGGGCTGGCGCGCTTCCCCGACCCGGACCCCGCGGCCACGGAGGTGCTGTTCACGGCCCACAGCCTGCCCGAGCGCATCCTCGAGTGGGACGACCCGTACCCCCGCACGTTGCGGGAGACCGCGCAGGCCCTGGTGGACCGGCTGGGGATCCCCCGCTGGAGGCTGTGCTACCAGAGCGCAGGCCACACGCCCTTCCGGTGGTTGGGGCCGGACATCCTGGACGTGCTGGAGGAGCTGGCTGGCTCCGGACGCCGGCAGGTGCTCGCTGTGCCCATCGGGTTCGTGGCAGACCACCTGGAGATCCTGTACGACCTGGACGTGGAGGCCGCGGAACGCGCCACGGACCTGGGCCTGGTCTTCCGGCGCACGGACTCGCTGAACACCGACCCCGAGTTCCTGGAAGGGCTGGGGCAGGAAGTGGTGGCCGCGGCCCGGGAGCGGTAGTTCAGTCCGCGGCCTCCCCCACCGGCCCTCCTGCGGACTCTGACATTGGCCCTGCGGGGAACGCGCGGAGGGAGAGCACCGCCAACCCGCTCAGGACCAGGGACGCGGTAAACACCGCCTCCAGCCCCGCCGCCAGGTGAACCCGCAGGGGCTCCAGCACCTCCGGCCCAAGCGCCAGCCGTTCCACGGGGTCCAGCAACCCCCGCAGCTGATTCACGTCGACCCCTGCGGCCCGCAACCGTCTCACCATCAGGCTGCCCAGCACGCTCACGCCCACCGCGCCCCCGACGCTGCGGAAGAACAGGGTCAAGGAGGTCGCCAGGCCCCGCTCCGTGTAGGGGACGGAGCTCTGTACCGCCAGCACCGTGACCAGCACCACCAGGCCCATGCCGGTGCCCAGCAGCGCCGTGGCCCACCGCACGGTCCCCGCCGACGCCGCCACCGGCATTCCTACCAGTACCGCGAACCCCGCAGCCAGCAGCACCGCGCCCGCGAGGGCCACCCGCCGGAACCCGAACCGCAGGACCAGCCGGCCCCCCAGGCTGCTGGCCGTGGTCCACGCCAGCATGAGCGGAGTCAGGACCGCTCCCGCCTCCGTGGGTCCCCTGCCCTGGACCCCCTGCACGAACAGCGGCACGTAGTACAGGCTCCCGAACAACGCCGCGCCCACCAAAAAGCCGGTCAGGGAAGCCGCGCTGACCAGCCGGTTCCGGAACAGGCGCAGGGGAACGACCGGGTGGCTCGAACGGGACTCCCAGACCACGAACGCGGCAGCCAGCAGCCCGCACAGAGCCAGACCCGGGGCAGAGGACGCGCGCTCCAGGCTCCACAGGCCCACCACCACGCACGCTACCAGCAGCGCGGCCCCCACCACGTCCACGGGGCCCTCAGCCCGGACCGGCGGCTCCCGGTACTTCCGCGCCACCACCCACAGGGTCACCAGCCCCAGCGGCAGGTTGGCGTAGAAGATCCACCGCCACGACCCTCGATCCACCAGGAACCCACCCAGCAGCGGGCCCACCACGCTCGCCACCCCCCACACGCCGCTGAACAGGCCCTGAACGCGGGCCCGCTCCTCCAGGCTGAACAGGTCGCCCACGATGGTGATGGCCACGGTCAGCAGCGCTCCGCCCCCGACGCCCTGCACCGCGCGGAAGGCCACCAGCTCCGGCATGGACCGCGCGGCCCCGCACAGGGCCGAGCCCCCGAGAAAAATCGCCACCCCCACCAGGTACACCGGCCGCCGGCCGTAACGGTCCGCCAGACCGCCGAACACCGGGGTGGCCGCGGTCAGCGCCAGCGAGTAGCTGGCGACCACCCACGCGTACAGCTCCAACCCCCCCAGCACCCGGGCGATGGTCGGCAGGGCCGTGGCCACGATGGTGGTGTCCAGGGCTGCCAGGAACATGCCCAGCATCACCGCCACCGTGACCACGCGCCGCTGTTCCACCCACGACCTCCGCGTACGCCGTACAATCGGACCGAAGCTCTTGTGCCATTGTCTCAGACCACCCCGTGGAGGTGGCCATGGACGAGCGGTGGGAGCGCTCCATCCTGGCGGTACCCGCCTCGGAACCCCGCAAGGTGGAAAAGGCGGTCGCTTCCCAGGCGGACGCGGTGTTCCTGGACCTGGAGGACTCGGTGCCGCCGGACCTGAAGGAGAGCGCCCGGGCGCACGCGGTGCGGGCGCTGCGGGAACTGGACTGGGGGGGCAAGACCCGCATGGTCCGCATCAACGGTCTGGACACGCCGTGGGCGTACCGGGACCTGGTGGAGGTGTGCGAGGCCGCGGGCGCCCAGCTGGACTGCGTGATCGTACCCAAGGTGAGTCGGCCGGAAGAAGTGGCCTTCGTGGACATCCTGCTGGCGCAGATCGAGGCGCGAGGGGGGCTGCGAAGGCGCATCGGGATCCACGCCCTGGTGGAGACGGCCCCTGGCCTTGCCCGGGTGGAGCAGCTGGCCACGGCCAGCCCGCGCCTGCAGGCCCTGAGCTTCGGGCCCGGCGACTTCGCCGCGTCCGCGGGCATCCCCAGCTCCGCCATCGGGACCGAGGACCCGTGGGACGTGGCCTACCCAGGCCACCGCTGGCACTACCCCATGATGCGGGTGGTGGTGGCGGCCCGCGCCGCCGGGCTCCGGGCGTTTGATGGCCCTGCGGCGGAGTTCCGCGACCTGGAAGCCTTCCGCAGGCTGTGCCGGGTAGCCCGCGGTCTGGGGTTCGACGGCAAGTGGTGCATCCACCCCGCCCAGATCCCGGTCGTGCACGAGGTGTTCACGCCGACGGAGGAGGAGGTGGAGTGGGCCCGGAAGGTGGTGACGGCGTACGAGCAGGCTCAGGCCGCCGGCCGAGGAGCCATCACGGTGGACGGCAAGATGGTAGATGCGGCCTCCCTGCGCATGGCCCGGGCGACCCTAGCCCGGGCGCGGCCGTAGGCTTCGCTTCACGCGAGCCGCGGGAGGCCCTGACCGCGGTAAGCCAGGTCCAGAACCTGGACCGTGTGGAGCACAGGGACCGGACGCCCCGCAGCCCGCAGGTGCGCCCGGATCTGCACCATGCAGCCTACGTTCCCGGTGACCACCACGTCCGGGTCCGTGGCCAGCAGCCCCCGCGCCTTGCGGCGCCCGAGCTCCGCCGCCACGTCGGGGTGCTCCAGGCTGTACGTTCCCGCGGACCCGCAGCACAGCTCGGCCTCTGCGGGTTCCACCACCTCCAGGTTGCCCACCGCGCGTAGGAGCCGACGCGGCGCGTCCCGCACGCCCTGCGCGTGCAGGAGATGGCAGGCGTCCTGGTACACGGCCCGCGCAGGCGCCAGTAGAGGAGGAGGGGCTTCAATCCCCAGCCCGTCCAGGAACTCGCTCACGTCCCGCACCCGCGCGGCCAGCTTCCGAGCCCGCTCCTCCTCCGGTCGCCCGGCGAACAGTAAGCCGTACTCCTTCATGGCCGACCCGCAGCCCGCGGCGTCGGTGATCACCGCGTCCACGTCGTCCGGGAACGCCAGCAGGTTCCGCCGCGCCAGACGGCGGGCCCGCGCCCCTTCTCCCACGTGCATGGCCAGCGCCCCGCAGCAGCCCTGGTCGTCCGGCACCACCACCTCCACGCCGTTGCGCGCCAGCACCCGCACCGTGGCCTCGTGGATCTCCGGGTGCAGGACCCGCTGCACGCAGCCCACCAGCACCGCCACCCGGGCCCGGCGTGCCCCCGCAGCGGCGACGGTGGACGCGGTGCGGCGCTGGCGCGACAGCCGGTCGGGTACGAGGCTCACCATCGCCCGCAACCGGGCCGGGAGGTAGGGGGCGGCGGGTCGGACCAGCCGCGCCAGCCGTAAAGCCGCCCGCAGACGCGCGGGGTGCGGCAGCGTCTCCATCGTCAGCCAGCGGACCATCCGGTCCGCCCAGGACCGGCGGACCTTCGCGGACGCGTACTCGCGGTACGGTGTGAGCAGCTCCCCGTACGCCACCCCGGAAGGACACGCGGTGACGCACCCAAAGCAACCCAGGCAGCGGTCCACGAAGGGCGCGGCTTCTTGGGGCTGCAGGTGGCCTTCCAGGACCTCCTTCATGAGGAAGATGCGACCCCGGGGAGAGTCCATCTCCTCTCCCAGGACCCGGTACGTGGGGCACGCCGCCAGACAGAAGCCGCAGTGCACGCACGCCTCTACGGCCCCCGCCATCCGGCGGCCGACCGCGCCGTAGCGGTCCACGGGGATCTCGTGCAGCACCTCACGCCTCCGGTTGCACCGCGGCCAGTGACCCCTACGGGTAGGGTCCGAACCGGCCCGCGGGGTCCAGGGCCTGTTTGACGCGGCTAGAAAACCCGTCGGAGTCCGCCCGTCCCAGGAAGGGCGGCCCCGGCGGTCCCAGCACCCGCAGGCCCCGCAGGCCCAGGCGCTCCAGCAAATCGGATAGAGCCGCGGGCTGTTCGGGCCATGCCACCCAGGCTACGTTTCCTCCCGCGGAGTACCGGCGCAGGCTCGCGGTGGGCAGCAGCTCCCGCTCCAGGTCCAGCACGCGGCGCGGCGTGACCGGAACTTTCACCAGCGTCCAGCCCGACGGCACCCAGCGGAACTCCCGGACCTCTTCCCAGATCCCGGAGTCGTCCTCCACCACCTCCCCACCCTGGAGGAACGCCCGCAGGCGCTGCAACCGCGTCGGAAGGGACTCCGGCCGGCCCGCCACCCGCACCCACACCGTGCCGGGCGGCACCAGGTCCACTGCCTCCAGGTCGAAGGAGCTGGTGTACAGCGCCCGGAGCAGTCCCCAGGCAGCCTCCAAGCCAGCCCGGTCCACGCGCAGGCTGGCACGCGCCCTCGGAGCGGGGAACACCTTGAAGGACAGCTCCACCACCACCCCCAGCCGGCCCAGGCTGCCGGCCATGAGCTTGGCCAGGTCGAACCCTGCGG
>JBKBVM010000058.1:0-8751 GCA_046289555.1 bacterium | reverse complement strand
GGCGGCGGGCGGGTTAGCCGCTGTGGGCCGTGGTGGCCCGTTGTGCGGGACGGAGCGGGTGGCGGAAGCCGGGCTGACGGCCCGGGCCTGCCGGAGGGCGTGCACGAAGCCCGCCCCCCAGGCCTCCAGAGGAGCCGGATTGGATCTGTCGTTCACACCCGACACGCGCATCCTACGTGGGGAGTTGCACAGTACGTGCCGGAAAGCCCGCTCACGGGACTGGGCGGCTGAGGGCTTCGGCGAAGCCCCGGACGAACTCCACCGCGGTGGCCACGGGATCGCGGGCTTCCTCCAGGAGGCGGTACAGGGCGCTGCCGACGATGACGCCGTCCGCGAGGTCGGCCACGCTGACCGCGTGTTCGGGGCGGGTGATCCCGAAGCCCAGCACCGCAGGGCGGTCCGTGAGCTCCCGCACCCTGTGCAGCAGCGCCCGCGCGTCCGAGCTCAGCTGGTCCCGCGGACCGGTGGTGCCGGTGAGGGAGACGCAGTACAGGAAGCCTGTGGACGCCGAGGCGGCCAGGCGCAGCCGTGCGTCGGTGCTGGTGGGCGCGACCAAGAAGACCGTGTCCAGACCACAGGCGCGGGCCGCGTCCACCAGGGGCCCGGCCTCGTCGGCGGGAAGGTCCGCGGGGATCACCGCGTCCACGCCTGCGGCCACCGCGTCCTGGCAGAACCGCTGCCAGCCGTAACGGAACAGGGGGTTGGCGTAGGAGAGCAGGGCCACAGGGACGTCCACGCTCCGCCGGAGCCGGCTCACGAACTCCAGCACGTCCGCCAGCCGCACGCCGCGCTGCAGGGCGCGCTGACTGGCCCGCTGCAACACGGGACCGTCCGCTATGGGGTCCGAGAAGGGCACCCCGAGCTCCAGCGCTTCGGCACCGGCTTCCACCAGGGCCGGGACGAGGCGCTCGAGCACCGGGAAGTCCGGGTCCCCGGCCTCCAGGAACGGCATCAGTGCGGGCCGGCCCCGCACGCGCACCCGGTTGAACAGCTCGCGAAGGCGGCTCAAGTTCGTGTCTCCAGATTCCTCACGGTGTCTACGTCCTTGTCCCCTCGGCCAGAGAGCCCCACGACCACGACGGCGTCCGGACGCAGCTGGCGCGCCAGGCTGGGGAGGTACGCCACCGCGTGGGCAGGCTCTAGGGCGGGGAGGATCCCCTCCAGCTCCGCCAGGAGGTGGAACGCCTCCACGGCCTCCACGTCGGTCACCGCCACGTACTCCGCCCGCCCGGTCTCCTTCAGGTACGCGTGCTCCGGACCGACGCCCGGGTAGTCCAGCCCCGCGGACACGGAGTGGGTGCCGAGCACCTGGCCTGCGTCGTCCTGCAGCAGGTACGTACAGGCCCCGTGTAGGATGCCTGGGCTGCCCGCGTTGAGGCTGGCCGCATGCTGGCCGGTGTGGAGACCCAGGCCCCCTGCCTCCACCCCCACCAGCCGCACGGACGGGTCCTGGACGAACGCGGAGAACAGCCCCATGGCGTTGCTGCCACCGCCCACGCACGCCACCACCGCGTCCGGGAGCCTGCCCTCGCGGTCCAGGACCTGCTGTCGGGCCTCCCGGCCGATGACCGACTGGAAGTCCCGCACCATCTGCGGGTACGGGTGGGGCCCCACCACGGACCCGATGACGTAGAAGGTGTCCCGCACGTGGGTCACCCAGTCCCGCAGGGCCTCGTTGATGGCGTCCTTGAGGGTCCGGGTTCCGCTGTCCACGGGGATCACCCGGGCACCGAGAAGCTGCATCCGGTACACGTTCAGGGCCTGGCGCTCGGTGTCCTCACGGCCCATGTACACGTCACAGGGAAGCCCCAGCATGGCTGCGGCGGTGGCCGTGGCCACCCCGTGCTGGCCCGCTCCGGTCTCCGCGATGACCCGCCGCTTGCCCATGCGCTTGGCCAGCAGCACCTGGCCCAGGGCGTTGTTGATCTTGTGGGCCCCCGTGTGCAGCAGGTCCTCCCGCTTGAGGTACACGCGGACGCCGAGCCGGTCGGAGAGCCGCTGGGCGAAGTACAGGGGGGTGGGCCGGCCTGCGTAGTCGCGCAGCAGGCCCGCCAACTCCGCCTGGAAGGCCGGGTCGCGGGAGAAGCGGGTGTAGGCCTCTTCCAGCTCCTCGAGGGCGGGCACCAGGGTTTCGGGAACGTACCGGCCCCCGAAGGGGCCGAACCGACCTCTTGCGTCGCGGAGGGTCGTGGGGGTCACCTGCGCACCTCCTGAAGTTCGCGGTCCACCTCCCGCACCGCGCGGACGAACGCCTCGATCCTGCGCGGGTCCTTCTCGCCGTCGGTCTCCACGCCGCTGCTGACGTCCACCGCGTAGGGACGGACCCTGCGCACGGCTTCGGCGACGTTCTCCGGCGTCAGGCCGCCCGAGAGGATGACCGGGCGGTCGATCTGCCGGGCCAGGGACCAGTCGAAGGCGCGTCCGGTGCCGCCGTAGCGGCCCGGAAGGTGGGCGTCCAGCAGCACCGCGCACGCGGGGTAGTGTGCGGCCCGCCGCAGCGCTTCAGGCCCCTCCACCCGGAACGCCTTGATCACGCGGCGCGGCGCCCGGGCGCACACCTCCGGGGGCTCGTCCCCGTGCAGCTGCACCAGGTCTAGGCCTACCTGGTCGGCGATGCGCTCCACCACGGCCACCGGTGCGTTCACGAACACCCCCACGCGGGCGACGAAGGGCGGGAGCAGACGGGCCAGCTGGGCCGCCCGCTCCGGTGACACGTACCGGGAGCTGCGGGGGTAGAACACGAAGCCCACCGCGTCCGCCCCGGCCTCCGCGGCGGCCAGCACGGCAGCCTCGGTGCGGATCCCGCAGATCTTGACCCGCGTCATGCTCCGCGCAGCCCCATGCGGCGCCGCACCTCTTCCATGGTGGCCTGCGCCACCGGTCGCGCGCGGCTGGCGCCGTAGCGGAGGATCTCCCACACCTCCCCCGGATTCGACACCAAGCGCCGGTAGCGCTCGCGGATGGGCGTCAGGGCTTCCACCAGAGCTTCCGCCAGCACCTGCTTCAGTTCGCTGTAGCGGATGGTGCCCTCGGTGTACGCTTCCGCGAAGCGGGGGTAGGCCTCCGGGGCGAACACCTCGAGGAGGGTGAACAGGTTGGCCACGCCTGCGCTGGCCTCCTCCAGCCTCGCCCCCCGGGCAGGCGGGCCCGGGTCGGTGACCGCGGCCCGGACCTTCCGGCGGATCTCGTCGGGGTCCTCCGTGAGGGCGATGTAGCTACCCGGGACGCTCTTGCTCATCTTCTTGGTGGGGTCGTTGAGGGCCATGATGCGGGCCCCCTTGGACAGCCTCGCCTCCGGCAGGGGGAAGGTCTCCCCGAAGGTCTTGTTGAAGCGCTCCGCGATGTCCCGCATGAGCTCGATGTGCTGGACCTGGTCTTCCCCCACGGGGACCAGGGTCGCCTTGTACAGGAGCACGTCCGCCGCCTGCAGCACCGGATAGTTCAGCAGCCCGGCCATCACCCCGTGCTTGCTGCGACGGGCCTTCTCCTTGTACTGGGTCATCCGCTCCAGCTGGCCCACCGGGGTCACGGTGTTGAGCAGCCACATGAGCTCGGTGTGCTCCGGCACGTGGGACTGCACGAACAGCACCGACCGCTCCGGGTCGATGCCCGCGGCCAGGTTTGCGGCTGCAGCTTCCAGGATCCGCTGCTGCAGCTCCGCGGGCTCGTAGGGCACGGTGATGGCATGCAGGTCCACGATGCAGAAGTAGGACTCGTACTGCCGCTGCAGCTCCACCCACTGCCGCAGGGCGCCCACGTAGTTGCCCAGGTGGATGAGCCCCGTGGGCTGGATCCCCGAGAACACCCGGGGCACGGCGAAGACGGTCGCCTGCGGCTGGGGTTGCGTCCTCACGCGTTCCAAGGTCCCCTCCCTCCTTCCACGGTCACCGCGCCAGCCAGCTCCCGCAGCTTCGCGGCGGGGTCCGGGCTGCGGACCAGGGCGGAGCCCACCAGGACCGCCCGGACGCCCGCCTCCCACACCCGCCGCACGTCGTCGGCGGTTTCGATCCCGCTTTCGCTCACCACCGGCACCGAGTCCGGAATCCTGCGCCGCAGCCGCACGGTGGTGTCGAGGTCCACCCGGAAGGTCCGGAGGTCCCGGTTGTTGATGCCCACCAGGCGGGCTCCGGCCGCCAGCGCCCGGTCCACCTCCTCCTCGGTGTGCACCTCCACCAGGGCGGCCATGCCGAGCCGCTCCGACAGCTCCAACAGCTCCGTCAGCCGGGCGTCGTCCAGCACCGCGGCGATCAGCAGCACCGCGTCCGCGCCCAGAGCCCGGGCCTCGTGGACGTGGTAGCTGTCCAGGGTGAAGTCCTTGCGCAGGACCGGCAGGCCCGCCGCCTCGCGGGCGGCCGGCAGGTGCTCGGGTGTGCCGCGGAAGAAATGCCGGTCGGTGAGCACCGAGAGGGCGCAGGCCCCGCCCTGCGCGTACCGCCGCGCCAGTTGGCGCGGGTCCAGGTCCGGCCGCAGGATCCCCGCAGAAGGCGAGGCGGCTTTGACCTCCGCCACCACCCGGAGGCCCGGCCCGGAAAGCGCGGCGGCAAACGGACGGGGCGGGGGCGCGGAGGCCGCCCGGGCAGCCAGCTCCTCCTCCGGCACGGCGCGGCGGAGGTCCGCCAGCTCCGCGCGCTTGTAAGCTACGATGGCGTCCAGCACGCTCACGCGTCCGCTCCCAGAAAATGCCGGAGCTGCTCGAGCTTGCCCAGCGCCGCGCCTCGGTCGATGCTCTCCGCGGCTCGCTCAGCCGCCTCGCGGAGGTCCGAGCAGGTCCCCGCGGCCACCAGGGCCGCGGCGGCGTTGAGCAGCACCACGTCCCGATGGGCGCCGCGCTCGCCCCGCAGTACCGACAGCGCCAGCCGTGCGTTCAGGGAGGCCTCTCCGCCCCGGACCGCCTGGGTCGGGTGGCGCGGCAGTCCCGCGTCCTCCGGCCGCAGCTCGAAGGTGCGGACCTGTCCCTCCCGTACCTCCGCCACGCGCGAGGGCCCGCTGGGCGCCAGCTCGTCCATTCCGTCCCCGTGGACCACGAAGGCGTGGCGGGCCCCCAGCTGCTGGAGCACCCGGGCGATCGGTTCCACCAGGGACGCGTGGTAGACGCCCACCACCTGGTGCCGGGCGCCTGCGGGGTTGGTGAGGGGGCCCAGGACGTTGAACACCGTACGGATGCCGACCTCCCGGCGCGGTCCCGCGGCGTGCCGCATGGCCGGGTGGAAGCGGGGCGCGAACAGGAACCCGATCCCTACTTCTTCGATGGCCCGGCGGGCGCGGTCTGGTTCCACGTCCGCAGGCACGCCTAGGGCCTCCAGGAGGTCCGCGCTGCCGCAGCGGCTGCTCACCGCCCGGTTGTTGTGCTTGGCCACGGGCACCCCCGCCCCTGCCACCACGAAGGCCGCCACCGTGGAGATGTTGAAGGTCCCGGACCGGTCGCCTCCGGTCCCCACCACGTCCACGAACACCGGCACCTTCGGATCGATGCGGTGGGCACGCTCCCGCATGGCCACCGCGAACCCCGCGATCTCCTCCGGCGTCTCGCCCTTCATGCGCAGGGCGGTGACCAGCGCCCCGATCTGCGCGGGGGTAGCCTGGCCGTCCATGATCTCCCCCATGACCGCGGTGGCCTCCTCCGCAGTCAGGGACCCGCCGTCCACGATCCTCGCGATGGCCTCCCGGATCACCGCAGCACCTCCTGACCTTCGGCTTCTCCCCACCGCCCCGTGGCGTGCCAGCTCCGCGCCAGGTTCAGGAAGTTAGCCAACAGCTCCTTGCCGCAGTCGGTCAGCACGGACTCGGGGTGGAACTGCACGCCCTCCACGGGCCGCCAGCGATGACGCAATCCCATCACCAAGCCGTCGGGGCTGCGGGCGGACACCTCCAACTCCAGCGGCAGGCTGTCGGGATCCACCACCAGGGAGTGGTAGCGCGTGGCCCGGAAGGGGTTGGGCAGCCCGGCGAACACGGTGCGGCCGTCGTGCCAGACCTCAGAGGTCTTCCCGTGCACCTCCCGGGGCGCCAGCACCACCTGTCCGCCGAAGGCCTGACCGATGCACTGGTGGCCGAGGCAGACGCCCAGGACAGGTACGCGGTGGCTCAGCTCCCGCAGGACGTCGTTGGACACGCCCGCCTGGTCGGGCGTGCAGGGACCGGGGGAGAGTACCACCGCCTCCGGGTCGCGGGCAGCGATCTGTGCCGCGGTGACCGCGTCGTTCCGGTAGACCTCCACTTTGGCGCCCAGCTCCCCCAGGACCTGCACGAGGTTGTAGGTAAACGAGTCGTAGTTGTCCACCACCACGACCACCGTCATCCCTCCCTCACACCAGGCCGCCGGAAGCGGCCAGCTCCAGCGCCCGCAGCAACGCCTGCGCCTTGTTCACGGTCTCCTGGTACTCGGCCGCAGGGTCGGAGTCCGCCACGATGCCGGCTCCCGCCTGCACGTAGGCCACGCCCTCGTGGATCACGAGGGTGCGGATCACAATACAGGTGTCCATGGTGCCGTCGAACCCCACGTACCCCACGGCGCCCGCGTACGGGCCCCGGGCGACGGGCTCCAGCTCGTCGATGATCTCCATGGCGCGTACCTTGGGGGCGCCCGTCACGGTGCCGTGGGGGAACGTCGCCTCCAGCACGTGGAAGGCGTCCCGTCCGGGCGCCAGCTCGCCCCGCACGGTGCTCACCATGTGCATCACGTGGGAGTACCGCTCCACCACCATGAGGTCCGTGACGCGCACCGTCCCGTAGCGGGAGACGCGCCCGACGTCGTTACGGGCCAGGTCCACCAGCATCACGTGCTCCGCCCGCTCCTTCTCGCTGGCCCGCAGCTCCGCTTCCAGGGCCGCGTCCTCCTCGGGCGTGCGGCCGCGGGGCCGGGTGCCCGCGATGGGCCGCATCCACACCTGACCGTCCTCCAGCCGGACCAGCAACTCCGGCGAGGATCCGGCCAGCCGGACCCCGGGGAAGTCGAGGTAGAAGAGGAAGGGAGAGGGGTTGATCACCCGGGCGGCCCGGTACAGGCGGAAGGGATCCAGGTCGCCGATGGGTGCCGCGAACCGCTGGGACAGGATGACCTGGTAGATGTCTCCCGCGCGGATGTAACGTTTGCAGCGCAGGACCTTCTCCAGGAAGGCCTCGCGGGTCATGTTGGACTCCACCGCAGGGCGGAGCCCAACGGAAGCCCGGGGTGGGGGCTCCAGAGGCCGTTGGAGGCGGTCCAGGACACCCTCGATGCGCTCCCGTGCCTGACGGTAGGCGGACTCCGCCCCTTCCTCCGCGAAGGCGCACGCTGTCACCCGCATCCTCCGGCGTACGTGGTCGAAGCACACCACGGTGTCGTACAGACCTAGCTCCGCCGTGGGAAGGCCCAGGTCGTCGGGCGGCCGGTGGGGCAGGTGTTCCCAGTCCCGGACCAGGTCGTAGCCCAGGTAGCCCACCAGCCCGCCGAAGAAGCGCGGTAGCTCGGGATCCCGTACGGGCCGGTAGGGCCGCAGCAGCTCCCGCAGCCGCGGCAGAAGGGGCCCTTCGTGCACCCGGTCGCCCACGTGGACCCGGCCGCCGCGGTAGGTGACCACGAGGCGCGGAGAGGCGCCGAGAAAGGAGTAGCGGGCGAGCCGCTCCCCGCCCTCCACGCTCTCCAGGAGGAAGGCGTGGGGCAGGTCCCGGAGCTTAAGAAAGGCGGTGATGGGGGTTTCCAGGTCCGCCACCACCTCGCAGGAGACGGGGATCAGGTTGCCGGCCCGCAGCAGGGACTCGTAGGCGCGGGGGCCAGGCTCGAGGGTCAGTACCGACGCGGAACTCACGGGGACCTCTCCTTGGGCCGCTGCGCCGCCTGAAACGCCCGTTCGAGAAGGGGCCGCAGCTGGCCAGCCCGCAGGGCCGCCTCCAGGCCCTCCAGCTCCCTGCGGAACACCTCCAGGGCGCGCAGGATCTCCTCCTGGTTCAACCGCGCGATCTGCTCCCACAGGGAGGTGGGGTTGCGGGCGAGCCGACTCAGCTCGCGGAAGGTGGGCCCTCCCACCTCCAGGGACTCCGGCTCGGAGGAGGCCGCCAGCACTGCCGCGCACGCCACCAGGTACGGCAGGTGGCTCACCAGAGCGACCAGGCGGTCATGTACCTCCGGCTGCATCACCACTGGCACCATCCCGATCTCGCGCACCAGCTGGGCAACGGCGGCCACTGCCTCCCGGTCGGTGGCCCCCGTGGGCGTCAGCAGGTAGGGCCGGCCAGTCAGGAAGGCGGGGTCTGCGTCCTCGATGCCCTGTCCTTCGGTGCCCGCCATGGGATGGCCGCCCACGAAGCGCAGGGGGTACGCGGACTGTTCCACCGCCCGCACCACCGGCGCCTTCACGCTCCCGGTGTCGGTCACGATGGCATCGGACGTGAGGTGCGGCCGCAGGGCAAGGCACGTGGGGACAATCTGGTCGAGGGGCGTACTCACGATCACCAGCTGCGCAGCCCGCAGGGCCCGCGGGTCGTGTACCGCCACGTCCGCGGCGCCCCGTTCCACGGCGCGGCGCGCCGCCTGGGGGTTCACGTCCGACGCGAGCACCTGGCGCGCCACCCCGGCCTGCCGGAGGGCCATCCCCAGGGCGCCGCCGATAAGCCCGGTGCCCACGATCGCCACCACGTCGAAGTGCCGCTTCACCGTGCCGTCACCGGGTGGGTTGCCACGCTGCGGCCCACGGCCTGGGCGACCCGGCGCAGCTCTTCCATGAGCTGGGCGAACTGGTCGGGCCGCAGCTGCTGGGGGCCGTCGCTGAGGGC
>JBKBVM010000057.1:316-8964 GCA_046289555.1 bacterium | reverse complement strand
GGCAGCGCATCGTGGAGGCGGCCGCGGACGTGGGCGCGGACCTGGTGGTGATGGGGACCCACGGTCGTACGGGGGTGGACCGCATCCTGTTCGGGAGCGTGGCCGAGCACGTGGTCCGGACCAGTCCGGTGCCCGTGTTGACGGTCCGGCACCGCGCCTGATCGCGGAGATCTCCCGGCGAAGGCGGCATGGGTTGACTGCCCGGGACCTGGTTCTGTGCGCGGCCCTGGCCGCGGTCACCGCGGTGTGCGCGCAGCTCAGCGTGACGCTCCCGTGGATCTCCAGCGTGCCGTTCACCCTGCAGGTGTTCGCGGTGGTGCTGGCCGGCGCCAGCCTAGCTAGCGACGCGCGATCCACGTGGGCGGGCGGGCCGGTTCCACCCGCACCCGCGCATCCAGCACCCTCAGGCCCTGTGGGTACACCCGCACGGGGTTGAGATCCAGCTCCACCACATGGGGGATGTCGTCCGCAAGAGCCCCCACCCGGACCAGCAGGTCTTCGAGGGCTTGCACGTCGCACGGCGGGCTGCCCCGGTAACCCTGCAGGAGGGGGAACGTCCGCAGCTCCCGGAGCATCTCCGAGGCGTCCGTCCGGGTCAGGGGGGCCAAGCGCAGGGACACGTCCCGCATCAGCTCCACCAGCACGCCGCCCGCACCGCAGGCCACCACCGGACCGAAGTGCCGGTCGGACGCAACGCCCACGATCATCTCCAGGCCCGGGGGAGCCATCTCCTGCACCATGAACCCCTCAACCCGGTGGCCCGCAGAGGTCACCCGCGCCAGCATCTCCCGCGCTGCCCGTTCCACCTCCTGGCGGCCCCGGAGGTCCAGGAGCACCCCGCCCACCTCGGTCTTGTGAACCACTCCGGGTGCCACCACCTTCAGGGCCACCGGCCCCTCGAACCGTTCAGCCAGCTCGCCCGCCTCCTCGGGAGTGAGCGCGAACCGTTGCGCCACCAACCAGACGCCGTAGCACCGCAGCAACGCCTCCACCTCCGCCGGCGCGAGCCAGCCGGCGCCCCGTTCCACCGCGGTGGCCACCAGGGCTAGCGCTTCATCCCGGCGCGCGTCCGCGGGTCTTGCGGCCGGCTCCGCAGGCCGGCTGCGCCACTGCCCGTACCGCACCGCGTGGGCCAGAGCCCGGGCCGCGGACTCGGGAAAGGCGTAAGAGGGGATGCGCAGGTGGCTGCGCCGGAGCAGCTCCGGCACCCCGCGGGCGGACATGAACACCGTAAGCACCGGCTTGCGATCCGGCCACCGGGCCACGCCCTCCACGATGGCTTGGGCCACGTCTTCTGCCTGCGTGACGAGAGGCGGGACGAAGATCACCACGACCGCATCTACGTTCGGGTCCGCGCCGACAGCGGCCACCGCCTCCCGGTAGTGCTCCGCGGGGGCGGACGCCACGAGGTCCACCGGGTTGGACACCGCCGCGTGCGCGGGCAGGAACGCCCGCAACCGCTCCTGTGTAGCCGGGCTCAGAACGGGTACTACGAGCCCTTCGGCCTCGCAGGCGTCCGCGCACAGGATCCCCGGACCTCCCGCGTTGGTCACGATGGCCACCCGCGGCCCTCGGGGCACCGGCTGGTTGGCCAGGAGCACCGCCACGTCGAACATCTCCTCGAGGCTGTCCGTGCGGATCACCCCCGCTTGGCGGAACAGGGCGTCCACCGTGGCGTCGGAGGCCGCCACCAGCGCGCCCGTGTGGGAGGCGGTGGCTCGCAGCCCGGACCCCGTCCGACCGCTCTTCACGGCCACGATGGGCTTGCGCCGGCTCACCCGACGGGCGATGCGGGAGAACTTGCGCGGGTTTCCGAAGGACTCGAGGTACAGCAGGATCACGTCCGTATTGGGGTCGTCGTCCCAGTAGTTCAGCAGGTCGTTGCCCGACACGTCCGCTTTGTTGCCCACCGACACGAAGGTGGAAAGGCCCAGGCCCAGCTGGTTCGCGTACTCCATCACCGCGAGGCCCAAAGCGCCGCTCTGCGACAGAAACCCCACCCGGCCTGGAGGCGGCAGGACCGGTGCGAAGGTGGCGTTCAGCCGCACCTCGGGGTCGGTGTTCACGATCCCCATGCAGTTGGGACCGATGAGCCGCATCCCCGTGGCCCGGCAGACCCGCAGCAGCTCCTCCTGCCGTGCCCGACCCTCCTCCCCCGCCTCCGCGAACCCCGCGGAGATCACCACCAGAGCGCGCACGCCCTTGCGGGCGCACTGCCACGCCACCTCCACGACCTGTTCTGCCGGGACCACCACGACGGCCAGGTCCACGGGGCCCGGAATCGCCTCCACCGTCGGGTAACTCACGACGCTCTGTACGACCTCTGCGTGCGGGTTCACCGGATACACCGGGCCCTCGAAGCCGTACTGCAGCAGGTTGTGGAAGATCTCTCCCCCGATGGTCCCCCGCCGCCGGGACGCGCCCACCACCGCCACACCCCGGGGGTGGAAGAAGGGGCGCAGGGCTGCCTGCGCCGCCAGCTGCTCACGGCGCTCGAACCGCCGCAGCGCTTCCTCTGTGAGCTCCGTGGGAAAGGTGACGCGCAGCTCCCCGGGCTCCGCATGCACCTCCACCGGGAAGCCAGACTCCCGGAACACCTCCAGCATCCGGTGGTTGGTGGGGAGTACGGAGGCCTCGAAGAGACGGATCCCCTGGCGCGCCGCTACCTCCGCGAGCTGCCCAAGCAACAGCGTCCCCACCCCGCGGCCCTGAAACTCGTCCGCCACCGCGAACGCCACCTCTGCACGGTCCGAGTCTGCGAGGGCGTACAGCCCGTGGGCCACCACCCGCGGCGGGTCCCCGAAGGTGACCACCAGGTGGACGGCCCGGGGGTTGTACAGCAGGCGGCGGACTTGGTCTACCAGAGCCGCGTTCGAGATCCGGGTGAAGAACCGGTACACCAGGGACTGTTCGGAAAGCCCCCGGTAGAAGGCCAGCAGGGCGTCTTCGTCCTGCGGGCGGGCGGTGCGCACGCGCACCGCGGTCCCGTCCCGCAGCACCACCTCCGCCTCCCAGGCGAGGAACGTGGACCGGTCGCTCACGGTTGGACCTGAGGCGCGGGACGGAGTTCCGTGGTGTCCACGCCCACGACCCCGTCCAGGCCCCGCACGCTCAGAGCCACCAGTCGGGCCTCCGCGGGGGAGCCCACCTGGCCCCGCAGGTGGACCACGCCGTCCCGGACCTCCACGTGCACCGCGCCCGGCGGCACCCCCAGCTCCCGCAGGGTTTCCTCCACCCGCTGCGCGAGTTCGGAGTCGTCCACGAGGAACGCTTTGAGCACGTCGTTTCGGCTCACGATACCCACCACCTGCCGGCCGCGGACGATGGGCACCCGGTTCACGTTCTTCCGGGCCATGAGGGCGGCCACCTGGTGCAGCGGCGTGTCCTCCTGGGCGGTGACCACCTCCTGGGTCATCACGTCCGCCACCAGCCGTCCCTCGTAACGCCGCAGCAGCGGCAGCACTTCCGGAGGGGGGCTCTCCGCGTGGAAGGCCAGCAGGGGCAGCCCGCCGGGCCCGGCCTCCTTCAGGAGCAGGTCCGCCTCGGTGACGATGCCCACCAGCCGGCCCTCCGCGTCCACCACGGGCAGCCCGCTGATCCGCCGCCGCGCCATGATCCGCGCGGCCTCCACCACCGGCGTGTCCGGGCGTACCGTCACCGCCGGGGAGGTCATCACGTCCCTGGCCCGCAGCCTCCGCATAGCCCCTCCCGCGGCAAGTCCCCGGGCCTGATCCTGGCCGACCGCCCCTTCCGCTCAGGGACCGTCCACGCCTGCGGAGCGCTCACCGCACCACTAGGGTACCGTGCATCCCCGCCTGCTTGTGGCCTCCCACGGTGCACTCGAACGGGTACGTCCCGGGCTTGACCTCCAGGACCACCACCTTCTCTTTCTTGACGGCGATGTACTCGGTCTTGACCCCCAGGGAAGGAATGGCGAAGTCGTGGGGGATCACCCCTTCGTTGCGCAGGACCAGCTCCACCCGGCCCGCCTGCACCTCCAGCCGCGCGGGCTCGAACTTGAACTCCCTCATGCGGACCTCCACCCGCTGGACCGCGGGCTGCGTCGCCTCCGGCCGTGCCACCTCCGCAGCCGGACGCAACAGAACGACCACGGCCATCGCCACACCCACGAACGTCAGGACGCTCAGCCACCACGTGGAACGAATCAGGAGACGGTCTACGGAGTCCATCCGACACCCACACTCCTTCCCCGAGGACTCGCGCCCTGATTGTACGGATCCGCCAGGTCCGAAGCCATCGGTTCCTCGACGGATCCCCCGCTTCCAGGCCCACGTTCGATGACCGACGGGCGTCGTACGGACGCCCGATGGGCCGCGGTCCGGAGGCCTCCTAGGGTGGAAGTGAGGGGAGGGATCCGATATGCTGCGGGTGACGGAACACCGGGCTGCGGTGAGCGACGGTCGTAGGTTAGCCCGGTCCGCGTCGCGCTTACCGGAAGAGCACCGGTTGGCCCTGCTGCGGGAGCGGCAGCGGCTTGAAGGGGAACGTCGGCGGCTTCAAGCCAACCTTCACCTGCACCGCGACCTCCTCGACAAGGTCCGGGAGCAGGTGCAGGAGGAGCGTACCTACTACCGCCGCGTCTACCAGCAGAATCGCTGGTGGATCGAGCTCGCGCTGAAGTGGTGGGAAGCCCGTCGGGCCGCCTGAGCATCTCAAGGCGGCGCCCCGTATACTGAGCGCAAACGCTGCAGGAGGAGATCTGTGCTGGACGGGCTGACAGAACAGTTGAAACACCTGGTGGACGGTGTGGGAGTCCGGAGCGTGTTCGGCGAAGCCATGCAGGCACACGGCCGGACCTTCGTCCCCGTGGCCAAGGTCACCTACGGGTTTGGGTTCGGGGGCGGCCGGCGGCAGCGCCACGAGCGGGAGGAGCAACAGGAGGAAGAGCGGGAGCACGACGAGGGTGGGGGCGCCGGAGTCGCCCTGGTGGCTCGGCCGGTGGCCGTGGTGGAGATCCGTGAGGACCGCACCCGGGTGCTGCCCGTGTGGGACGCCAACCGGCTCGTGCTGGCCGCCCTGGCGGCGGCCGCCTGGACGGTCTTCTGGGTGGCACGGCCGCGACGGGGCTAGTCCCGGCCCGCAGGACGGCGGTTCAGGGCTCCCCTCCGGGACCTGATCCTCACTTCGATCACGCCCAGGAACGCGTCCACCACCGCGGGGTCAAACTGTGTTCCCGCGCACCGCCGGAGCTCCGCCACCGCCTCTTCGGGGGACCTGGCGGCCCGGTACGGACGCTGGTCGGTCATAGCGGTGTACGCGTCCACCACCGCCAGGATCCTCGCGCCCAGAGGGATCTGCTCCCCTCGGAGGCCGTCCGGATACCCCGTCCCGTCCCACCGTTCCTGGTGATACCGGACCAGCTTCGCCACCCCTGCGAGCCGGCGCACCGGCCTGAGGATCTCCTCGCCGAGCACCGGGTGCCGCCGGATCACCTCCCATTCATCGGGGCTCAAGGGCCCCGGCTTGCGGAGGACCGCGTCCGGTACCCCCAGCTTCCCGATGTCGTGCAGCAGCGCGGCCCACCGCACCTCACGCACTTCCGCGGGAGAGCAGCCCAGGCGCCGGGCCACCGCCTCCGCCCACCGCGCCATGCGCTCGCTGTGGTCCGCGGTGTACGTGTCCCGGGCGTCTACCGCCCTCGCCAGGGCCAGCACCGCGTCGATGTAGGCCTGCTCCAGTTCCGCGAACGCCGCGGCCCGGGAGAGGGCGGAAGCCCCGAGCTCCGCCACGGCCCGCAACACCCGCGCGTCCGCGTCGTCGTACGGCGCTTCCTCCGGCCGGCGGGCCACCACCAAGCGCCCGACCTGCGTACCGGCTGCCACCAGCTCCACCTCCGACCGGGGTCCCACGCCCGGCCCGGCCTCAAGGTCTTCCGGCCCGGGTAACCGCCTGCCTTCCAGGGCTTTGTACGCGCCGGTGGTCCGGGAGACCGTCCACCCAGCCCCTGAGGGATCTGCAAGCAGCAAAGCTCCGTGCGCGGAGCCGGTGACCGCGGCCGCGTAGTCCAGCAGCACCGCCTGAACTTCCTCCGGCGAGCTCACCACCCGCAGCCGCAGGCCCAACTCCGCCACCGCCTCCAGCTCTGCAGCCCGGCGCCGGAGGCTGGACTCGTCCTCCTCCCGGCGGATGGCAGCCCCCAGCAGGGCGGCCACCGCCTGCAGGAAGTGCACGTCGTCCTCGCCGAAACGCCGCTTCTGCCGGGTGTGGGCGCCCAGAACACCCCAGGGGGAGCTTCGCCCGGGCACCACCACGCTCATGCCGCTGCGCACCCCGTGCTCCACCAGCAGCGCGGGGCCGGAGAACCGCGTCTCGTGCAGCAGATCCTCCACCACCACGGGGCCCTCCCGCAGGAGCGTGTAGCCCGCCTGCGAGTTCTGTCCCAGGGGCACCGTGGCCGTCCCCACCAGCCCCTCCCGCCAGCCTACTCCGGCCCGCAGCAGCGCCACGTCACCTTCCGGCAGGACCTGCAGCACCTTGCACAGCTCCACGCTCAGGGCCTGCGCCACGAGCTCGGTGGCACTCTGCAGCAGGCTGTCCAGGTGTTCCTCTAAGGCCAGCTGCCCCAAAGCGGCCAGCGCCGCGTGCTGGCGGGCGCGGATCCGGGCCGTCTGCTCGGCCTCCCACCGTTCCGTCACGTCCCGGAAGTTCACCACGATCCCTCCCACGTCGGGGTCGTGGATCAGGTTCCGGGCCCCCACCTCCACCCACCGCCAGCTTCCGTCCCGATGCCGGGCCCGCACCACAGCCTTCAGCTCGCCGGGACCCTCCCGCAGAGCTCGGCCGGGGCCCCTCCGCAGCCAGTCCATGTCTGCGGGGTGGATGAAGGCTGCCGCCTGCTTGCCCACGATCTCTTCCGGCGGATGACCCAGCACGGCCACCACCGAAGGCGTCACGTAGCGTACGTGCCCGTCGGGCTCCAGCACCACCACCGCCTCCCCGCTGCGCTCCACCAGCGCCCGGAACCACCGCTCGTTACGCCGCACCGCCTCCTGCAACCGGACTTCCACCAGGGCGTGGCTCAGGACGTGACCCACCTCTTCGAGGAAGCGGACGTCCTCCCGTGACAGGATCCGCGGGGCCAGGGTCTCCACGCTCAGCGTCCCCAGCACCCGGTCTCGGTCCCGCAGGGGCACGGCCACCACGGACTGCACGCCCGGGACGGAGCCCAGGAAGTCCGGGTCCCCGGTCACGTCCGACACCACCTGTACCGTCCCCGTGCGGGCGGCCCGTCCGTTCACTCCCGCCGCCAGCGGCATCCGGAGCACCGGGCGCTGCTCCAGCGGTGCGCTGTGGGCGCGCAGGACCAGCTCGTCGCCCTCCAGCAGGAAGACGGCCACGCGCTCGTACCCCAACGTCTGGTGGACCGCAGCCACGGCGGCTTCCAGCAGCGCGGGCTCGCTGCGCTGGGCGTCGAGGGCGAGGTGGAGGCGGTGCAGCAGCTCCAGTTCCCGCGTCCGCCGCTGGGCGACCTCCCGCTGTCGGGCAGCCTCCACGGCCACCGCGGCCAGCTCCGCGAAGTACTGCAACAGCCACAGCTGCCCCGTGTGCAAGCGGCGGTGGGGACTCGGGTGAGCCACCGCCAGGACCCCCAGCACGCGGTCGCCGTAGCGCAGGGGCACTGCCGCCGCCGCCCCCGTGACGCCCCGCGGGAACGTCGAAAGCCGTCCCTCCCACGCGTCGTAGTCCTCCACCACCACGGGCTCGCCCAGCTGCCACGTGCGTCCCAGCAGCCCGACCCCTGGCGGAACCCGGGCGGCCACCCAGGGCCGCAGCGAGTCGGTGACCGCCTCCACCTCCAGCAGGCCTCCTTCAGTGTCGTACAGGGCCACCGCGCCCTGAGGCGCCTCCGCCAGCGCGCACGCCTGCTCCAGGATCCTCTGCAGGATCTCGCGGAGCGGAACAGGCTGCGTAAGGGCGACCACGGCCCGGTACAGCACCGCCAGGTCGCCTTCCGCCGACAGCGAGCCCCCTCGCCCTGCGTCACCGGCACCGGCGTTTGCCATAGGTCACCTCGGTTGTCGGGCTCGTTAGATGGACCGCGACTCCTCGAGCAGTTCCAGGAAGGCCTGGACCACCGCCGGGTCGAACTGGGTGCCGGTGTTGCGCTGTAGCTCGGCCACCGCGTCCGTGTGGCTGCGCGCCACCTTGTACCGCCGGTGGTCGGTCATGGCGTTGTACGCGTCCACCACCGCGAGGATGCGGGCGCCGAGGGGGATCTCCTCGCCCTTCAGTCCGTCGGGGTAGCCGGTCCCGTCCCACCGTTCCCGGTGGTGGCGTACCAGTTTCGCCACCCGGCGGAAGCGCGGCACCGCCTCCAGGATCTGCTCCCCGATGACGGGGTAGCGCTGGAGGAGGGCCAGCTCGTCCGAAGACAGGGGACCGGCCTTCCGCAGGATCTCCTCCGGGATGGCCACCTTCCCCACGTTGTGCAGCAACGCCGCCCACCGCACCTCCCTGGCCTCCGCAGGGCTACAACCCATGCGTCTGGCCAGCGCTTCCGCCCAGTGGGCCACCACGGTCCCGTGGCCGGGGCCGACCCCGTCGTGGGTGTCCATGGCTCGCGCCAGGGACAGTACCACGTCCGCGTAGGCACGCTCCAGAGCGTCCACCACCTTCACGCGATCGAG